>JAZTZF010000027.1:0-9276 GCA_045637325.1 Eubacteriales bacterium
AAAACAGGTGCCGCGAACATCACGGATCTTCTTTATCGGCACGCCCTTATCAACCAGGAATGCCAGCCTTCTTAAAATATTTTCTCCCATACCGTAGGTGAGCATGTCTGCGCGCGAATCGACAAGCACGCTCCTGCGGACCGTATCGCTCCAATAATCGTAATGGGCAAACCTACGGGTAGATGCCTCCAACCCTCCCAAAATTATCGGAACATCGCCAAAAGCCTCACGAATACGGTTACAATATACTATAACCGCACGATCGGGGCGTTTGCCGATCTTTCCGCCAGGCGAATAATAATCGTCGTTGCGGCGTTTTTTGGATGCGGTATAATGCGCAACCATAGAATCGATATTGCCGCTGTTGACAAGAAATGCCAATCTCGGCTTGCCGAAGCGCATAAAATCGGTTTTGCTTTTGTAATCGGGCTGAGGTATGATCGCAACCGAATATCCCTCTGCCTCCAGCACGCGCGATATTACAGCGGTGCCGAACGAGGGGTGATCGACATACGCATCGCCGGTGACGATTATAAAATCCGGCTGATAATCTATCTCATTTGCAAAAATAGGCAAAAACGGCATGGCTTTTTCTCCAATTTAATTACTGAACTTCATTTTAACATTTTTAATAAAAAAAGTAAAGATAAATATATTTGCTATTGACAAAGCGTATTTTGTATGATATTATCTTAATAGTAATTATTCCTATTATGGAGCTGTTATGATTAAGGAAAGGAACACCAAGCAAAAAACGCTTATACTTTCGGCGGTGCGCGGAACCAAAACGCATCCGACAGCCGAGCAGGTACATGCGATGCTTTCCGAGACGGCGACGGGTTTGAGTCTCGGTACGGTATACCGCAACCTTAATCGGCTTGCCGAGCTGGGCATGATAAGGCGCATATCGGTAACCAACTCCCCCGATAGGTTTGACGGCGATATTTCGCCTCATCACCATGTATGTTGCAATGTTTGCGGCGGTTTTTTCGATTTTTTCGATATGCCGTATGACGAAGAGGCGGATAAACTCATAGAGAAAAAGTGCGGTTTTTCGATTATCCGTCACGAAACGGTTTTTTACGGGGTATGCCCCGAATGTATAAATCACAAAATAAATTAATAACAACAAAGGAGATCACACCATGGAACTTAAGGGAAGCAAAACAGAACAGAATCTTATGACAGCATTTGCCGGCGAATCGCAGGCACGCAACAAGTACACCTATTATGCAAGCGAGGCAAGAAAAGCCGGTTACACCGTTATTGCCGACATTTTCGAGGAAACCGCAGGCAACGAAAAAGAGCACGCAAAGCTTTGGTTCAAGTTGCTTCACGACGGCAAGGTTCCCGATACTGCTACCAACCTTCTCGACGCAGCAGAAGGCGAAAACTACGAATGGACCGATATGTATGCTTCCTTCGCAAAGACCGCTAAGGAAGAGGGATTTGACAGAATCGCATATCTCTTCGAAGCAGTAGGCGCGATCGAAAAAGAGCACGAGGAAAGATACCGCGCAATTCTCGAAAAGCTCAACACAGATACCATCTTCGTGTCCGAAGAAGTACAGGTTTGGATCTGCACCAACTGCGGTCATATCCACGTAGGCAAAAAGGCTCCCGAAATGTGCCCCGTTTGCCAGCATCCGAAGTCTTATTTCCAGAAAAAGGTTAATAAGTATTAATTTCACACCAACAATAATAAAAAGGGTTGTGCAAATTTCAAATCCGCGCAACCCTTTTTCGTATACAACAAAACCGACTCCGCTTGAAAAACGAAGTCGGTTTTTCGCTTGAATTTTAATATTCAATACCATAAAGGTCTTTTTTGAGCTATCCGTGCAAACCGAGGCACAGCATTATCGATTAATAATATTTGAGTTCGAGCAATATAGTCGTATCCTCTTTGGGAAGAACAGTTATTTCGCCCTTCACATTGCTATATTGCGGCACTATAACCTCCTTGCCGCCAATATATTCATAATTATATTCGACTATTTTAAAGGTGATTGAGCCATCACTGTTTTCGGTGTAGCCATATTCCTCAATAACTCCATTCGGCATATCGCCTTGGGCTTTGACATAATAAACCAGCTTATTGCTCTCGGCATCATAATATCGCGACGTTGTCCAATCGTAAGTTTTACCATAACGCTGAAGCGATGCCTTATCCAACGATTCAAGGGTATATATCTCGGTATAGCCGTCATCAAGCTTTTGTTCGGGATCGACCGCAAACATTCTCAGCGAGCCAAATATTTCGTCAACCGTTGCGGTTTTGGGGTCTACTCCCCAAAACTCCAAAAACATTTCTGCATAATAAGCGTACTTCTCGTAATGCCAAGCTTCTCTGGTCTGCTCAAAGCCGCATTCCCAGCAACGGCGCACAAGCGTTATTTTTTCGTCCTTCAAGGTAGGTATCACATCGTCTTTTATTTCCCATCTAGTAAGAGAGTGCGCGGGGCCGTAGGACACGAACTCAAAACCCGTTGAGATGGGCCTATAGGTAACGGCAACAAACTCCGTTATTCCCATATCGATAACCGTTTGAGTTTCAAATCGTCCGACAATTGCGGTGTACGTTCCGTCGTCATTGCGAACGCATTCCAACATGGCCCAATAGTGTTCGTTGCCGCCACTCGGGCCTGCATATTCCTCTTTTATAGTGTTTGTTGCGGCATCGTATTTATAATCATAATGAAGTTTTGTTGACCAATCAAATGTTATGCCGTAACCTGCCATAAGCCACGCTTCAAGCTCTTCGACTTTATAAATATAGTCGTAATTCTCGTCTCTTTCGCACGAGACCAAGCTGATAACGTTTCCGGTGAAATAACCGCCATTAACGTATTCCTGCGAAATGGTAGCGTTTGCGCCAAAACTCTCTGCCAATGCGGATGCTATTGCGCCGATAAACTCCTCTGCGATGTAGGGTTTGTCCGCTTCCTTTCCACAATGTGTGCATAAGGCGCGTTTTTTGCCGTCACCTTTCTCGTTGGGAAAAGAAATTATTTCGGTATCGTTGTAGTAGTGATGATTATCGTTAACGATATTAACAATTTGGTAGCCGTTTTCGTTTTCGATCAAATTCAAATTGGCGGTGTCAAGAAACTTGTTGTTATTGTCATAAACGTTTATTTTAACCGAATATTTTCCATCACCAAGATCGACGCAATCGGTTGCCACGGCAGAGTTTTGGGCAGTGTTGTAAAAACTCCACCTAACGGTATCATTTTTCGAATCGTAATTATCCCAAGACTTATAGCCCATTTCTTTGCCGAAATATTTAAGTGCATTTGCTTCGAGTTCAGATACCTTGAAGAAATAGCTGCCTTCGTATTCGGTTTCTTCCAGCGGTTCGGTCAAATCAAATACACAGTTTTCAAGTTCGTATTCATCGAGTTTTTCAAAACAGTTGTATTCGAAGCGCCAGTTTTTTAACAGGGCATTTGCTATCTCTTCGCCGTGTTTCATAAGCGCCTCTTTATCAAAATCCGCTGCGGCGTCGGATTCATCATTATCGGTCCCGTCATCGGCGCCGTCATCAGCGCTATTATCGTCGTTTTCATCGGTGATTTCTTCAGCCGAAGCCTCATCACCCGAAACGCTTTCGCCGTCTCCGTTTTCGAATTCACCAAGAAGAGAACTTTCTTCGTCGGGATTTTCGGAACCTGTATTCGACACAGCATCGCCCGATTCGCTATTTTTGAGGTTATCAAAAAGCGCAATGATACCCGTTGCAATCAAAGAAACCGCCAAAATTCCTGCCACAAGCTTTACCAAAAGCGGAAGCGAGACAAGCTTTGCAAAAATTCCTGATATGCCTGCCGTTGCAACAGCTCCTGCCGTTACGCCGACCTTTGCGACGGTGATGGTTGTGCCGGTTGCCGCGCTGATTGCGCTCGCCGCGGATACGGCAAAAGGGAACGGCATAATACCCTTTGAATGATCGCTGTCGAAAAGCCATTTGAAAAAGGGGAAGAAAGGGATCGCGTGAAGCTTGGTATTGTGCTTCTTTTCGTAATCTTCCACGCCGTTTTTAATGGTTTTGCGTCCGTAATTCAAACGACTTTTAATCGTACCTTCCGAAACGCCTTGTATCTCTGCTATCTCCTTAACCGACAGTTCATCAAAATAATACATCATAATCGCAGAACGCTGTTCTTCCGACAGATCGTTTATAATTCCGTGAACCGTTTTCTTAAATTCGTCTTGATCCAGAGCCTCGTCGGGAATAAATTCTCCCTTGTCTTCGGCAACAGTATCGAAAATACTGTTGCCGTCCTCGTCTTCTTCTACCAAAACGTCTTTTTTCTTGTTGAAATATCGAGTGCATTGGCTGTATGCTATCTTCTTTGCCCAACCCATAAAAGCGCCCGGTTCTTTAAGACTGTTAAGGTTATTGATAATAGTAATAAAAGTCTCTTGAGTTATATCGCAAGCAAGATCTTCGTTTTTTAAGGTCTTTACAGCGAAATAATAAATATCGTTGTACGTAGCGTTAAAAAGGTCGTTAAGCGCCGCGCTGTCGCCTTTTTGCGCAGCGACGACTAATTTTGTGATTTTATTGTTATCCATAAATTTCCTACCAAAAATTATATTAAGCTTATTATATTGCCGTTTACGTTATTTGTCAATCAAGAAACGGTTCAATATGCCAAAACAGTTTCTTCTGTTAGGTTTTCGGCTTCTTCAAAACCTGCGTTCTGCTGAGCGAGAAGGGCCTCGTAATCCTCACGTGCAATAAATTTTTCGTCGAACTTTCCAAGGGTTAAACGCCAAGGGCAAACGAACATATTGAACAATGCCACGACCCAAGCTACAAGAAAGAAAAATGTGATAGAGATGGCGAGTACGATAAGGTTGGCTCTATCGGAGCCATAGTCGTCTTCGCAAATAGATGAGGGACGAAGGCACATAAGGGGAGAAGCCATAGCCTTTATCAAACGGATGGGGCAAGTGAATACAAGGCACAACATCGCTAAAACCGCAAGCAGCATGCCAACGGGTGGAAGGAAGATTGCCAAAATCAAGGCAGGGATGCTGATCAAGGGAAAATGATAGCGGAAGAAGGTGAAGCGGCGACATTTTTTGCCGGTTTTCACAGAAACGTAATCGGTTTTGAATCTTTTAATAAGCTTTTTCATTTTTTAAACCTCTTTTTTATTGTTATACTTATAAGAACGGTTGGTTCTCGATTTGGTTTTATATTTTCGGAAATTTTTTCCGCAACTTTTTTCAAGTGCCGCTCTCATACGCCTTGCCTGTCTTTGGGATAGTCTTGTTTGCTTTCGGTCTTCGAGAAAAATATAATACAAATTGAAACGTTCTTTGTTTCGGTTGCTTTTCATGGCTCGCCTCAAAACTTCTTAACCTTTTCAACAGGAACCTTAATATTCAAGATGTTCATCAATTCTTCGATTTTTTTAAGGAATTCTGCTTCAACGTCTTTTTTTCCAAGGAAGGATTTGGCGCCGTAAGCCACAACCGTCATTTCCACAATAGAAGGTTTTGCCGAAATTTCTCTTGCATCGTTAAGCATAATTTCATATTGAGCGATATATTCGCCTGTTAAGAATCCCTTGGAGGTGGGGATAACACCACGCATCTTATACCGAATCATGGAGATATCATATTTGGTGAACAGCATCTCGTTCTGAAGACAAGGTTCGGTAGCAAGTTTTTTCATGTTTTTGTAACGCTTTTTCGAATCGCTGTCGAATTTATATTCGTATTCACCCAGCTTATGTTCCTTGACTATAAAATAACCGCCGTCGCTGAAAGCGAAATTCGCCAGCCATTTACTCATCTTAATGTCTTTAAGGGCATCTTCTCTTTCTGCCATGCGTTCTTTGGTTTCATTAAGCATTTTAATAAAGTCCTCACGGATAACAACGCCGCCGCACTTTTTGCAGTTGTAGATTTTGGTATTGATGCGTTTTTTAACGTCGCGGTCTATAAACTCTTTGTTTTTGTTGTAGCACTCCTCGCAGCAGCTCAGCCCGAATCCGTCGAATCCCAGTTCGAAGGATTCACCGAAGAAGCCGCCTTTCATTTCTTTTCCGCAGAATTCACATTTGATCATTTTTGCCATTTTTCTTTTCCTCACTTTTTCTGTTTTTTTGTGTTCTGCTTTATAAGAGCATTTAGGTTTCGATTCGGTTTTATATTTTTCAAAAAAAATAAAAAAATTTTTCGACCATGTTCGAACCGCTTGATTCCTTCAATAAATATATATACAAATAAATATCCACCCTCTATGGCGGATATTTATATCGCACTTGCAAAAACACGCCCGAAATGATATACTGTTTAACAGAACTATTAACCGAGGAAAATAATGAAACAGATAGCCGACTTTATAAAAAAACGCAAATACTGTCTTATTTTGCTGTATTGGCCGTTACATATGCTGTGGTACGAGCTGTTGCGTATAAACAACCTGAGCTCGGAAAACGTCTTGCTTATTGAGAGTTCTCTTGACAGCAAGATACCCTTTTGCGAATGGTTTGTAATTCCGTATTATTCGTGGTATTTGTGTATGGCGGCCGTATTGATATATCCGCTGTTCAAAAGCAAACGGGAATTCATACGCGCCAATTTGCTCATTTTCGGTTGCATGGTTTTGCCGATGATATTCTGCACCATTTGCCCCAACGGTATCGATGTTGCTCTGCGTCCCGACTTTGCGTCGCTCGGCAGAGATAATTTTGCCGTCAGGTTAGTGCAATTGATCTACGAGATAGATTCTCCGCCTAGGAACGTTATGCCGTCGATGCACGTTTCGGTTTCGTGGGCGATGTTTTTCGCCGTATTGCAAAGCAGGATATTGTGCAAAAAAACATACGGCAAAATCATTTCGGGAATATGGTGTATTCTTATTTCTCTTTCAACCGTATTTATAAAACAGCACAGTATTCTCGACGTTTTCGCGGGATTCGGCGTTGCCGTTTTGGTGCTATGTCTTGTTTTTACCGCAGAACGAATATACGACAAAAGGCGGTTAGCCAAAGCATTTTAACAAAATGTTCATTTGACAATTTTCCCCTATGGTGTATAATCAAACTATCAAGCATGCAAAAACGAGGTACCGATGATACGCGAATTTATAAAATACTACAAGCCGCACAAAAAGCTATTTGCTTTTGATATGTTTTGTTCGTTTCTTATCGCACTGACAGATCTTTTTTATCCGATAATAACGAAAAACATCATCAACGTCTACGTGCCTAACCGTCAACTGAGGTTGCTTATCACATGGTCGGCAATCATCTTGGTGCTGTATCTGGCAAAAATGGGCCTGAACTACTTTGTTTCCTATTGGGGGCATATCGTAGGCGTGCGGATGCAGGGCGACATGCGCAAAGATATGTTCAAGCATCTGCAAAAGCTTCCCTTTTCTTTCTTTGACGAAAACAAAACAGGCACGGTAATGTCGCGCCTTATAAACGACCTTATGGACGTTTCGGAGCTTGCGCACCACGGTCCCGAGGATCTGTTCCTCTCTATAATAATGTTTATCGGCTCTTTTATTGCGCTTTCGACAATAAATATCTGGCTCACGCTGATAATCTACGCGCTTATTCCGTTTGTTATCTTCTTCTCTGTCAAAATGCGCCGCCGAATGAAGGATGCATTCACCAAAACGCGCGAGGAGGTTGCAGAGGTAAACGCCAACGTAGAGACCTCGATATCGGGAATACGCGTTTCGCGCGCGTATACGAGCGAAGAACACGAGATCTCCAAATTCGATACCGCCAACGAAAAATTCAAAACGGCGAGAGGCCACGCATACAAAGCCATGGCACAGTTCCACTCTGCCATGACGTTTTTTACCGATTTCCTTTATCTTGCCGCGCTTGTGGCAGGCGGTTTGTTCTTCTATAACAGCTATGTCGATCCGAGCAGTGCGCTATCTATAGACAGCGGTGAGTTTGCAGCGTTTATTCTGTACATGGCTATGCTATTAAAGCCGATAAACCGCTTTATATCGCTTTTTGAACAGCTCCAAAACGGCATGACGGGTTTTTCGCGTTTCCGCGAGATTATGGAAAAACCGACAGAGCAGCAGGACGAAAACGCGCTTGAACTGACAAACACGCGCGGCGATATCGAGTTCGAAAACGTATCCTTCTCCTACCCTACGGGTGATACCGGAAAAGGCGTGTTAAAATCGCTTTCGCTAAAAATCAAGAGCGGAAAAACTATTGCACTTGTCGGCCCGTCGGGCGGCGGCAAGACAACGCTTTGCAACCTTATACCGAGGTTTTATGAATTAGACGACGGCCGCATAACCATAGACGGTCAGGACATTACGTCGCTTACCCGTTATTCGCTCCGACGCAACATAGGCATTGTGGCGCAGGACGTATTTCTTTTCTCGGGCACGATCCGCGAAAATATTGCATACGGCAACCTCGACGCAAGCGAAGATGAGATTATAGAAGCCGCAAAACGCGCCAATATCCACGACTACATAATGACGCTCGAAAAGGGATACGACACCAAAGTCGGAGAACGCGGAATAAACCTCTCGGGCGGACAGAAACAGCGTATATCGATAGCACGCGTATTCCTTAAAAATCCCCCGATACTTATACTCGACGAGGCAACCAGTGCGCTTGACAACGTGACCGAAATGCAGATACAGGCATCGCTCGAGGAGCTTGCCAAGGGCAGAACCGTTATAGTGGTGGCACACAGACTGTCAACCATAAGGAATGCCGATGAGATACTTGTGGTTAATTCCGACGGCATAGCAGAGCGCGGCACACACGATCAGCTACTCGAAAAAGACGGCATTTATGCAGGACTTTATAACAGAACCAACGGCATTAAGTCCGGCGACATGATACTCGTTTAATAACAAAAAGGCTGTTGCAATTAAATGCGACAGCCCTTTTTATTTTGATTTACATATAAAGTTTCATTGTTTTTTCTATCCAGTAATCAAACCGCGTGTTTTCGCAGAGTGATTCAAGCGATTTTAGGCGTTTATATGCAGGTATGCCGTCCGACGGATCGTGCCATATATCGGCAAAAACATAGTCGAAGTTGCGTTTCGGTGCTTCCTTTTCGGCAAACTCAAACGCATCGGCGCAAACGATCTCTATCTTTTCGGGGTTTACGAACGCAGGTAGGATAAGTTCCTTAAATAGTTTTATCACACTCTCGTCGCTCTCGACTATCGTAACGCTTTCCACCTCGTTCTTGCGTGCACACATGAACGCAAAATAGCCCAATCCCAGACCGTAGGTTGCCAGCCTACCCTTTGCT
>JAZTZF010000028.1:0-1829 GCA_045637325.1 Eubacteriales bacterium
GAGCAATACCGTAATTTGCCTTATATAGCAGAGTATAACAGCGAAAGGTGATGTACAATATAGAGGGCGAGATCGCGGAACTAATAATCGTATATTATAGAATAACTATTAACGGCGATACTTTACGGATAATCGATAGACAAAGAACCTACCTAGACTATAAAAAGATCGGCTGATAAAAAATTCTTATCGCATTACCCTAACCCTCATGCCGTGATGCTCAAATCAGCGGACTTAAAATAGTTCATAGAACGCTTTTTGCATCTCTTTAAATTCCATCAGAATAAAATAAAAAAGCACCTCTCGGGGTGCTTTTTGTTTTGGTGCGGATGAAGGGACTTGAACCCACACGGTATTGCTACCACTAGAACCTGAATCTAGCGCGTCTGCCGATTCCGCCACATCCGCATTAATCCTCTATTTTTACACGGCGAGGAGGCCGAGCGAGAGCATCTGCATATTCTCGAATACGGTTCGAAGAACCGAAAAATATTCTACCTTATATTCCTGTTTTTGTCAAGAGAAAAATAATCAAAGCGACTTAAAATATGGTGGAATAGGGAAGATATCCGAAAAAATGTCGGAGCATTTTGTCAATATCGGATGAATCGTGATACCCGACCCTTCGCTCAAACGGCTTGCCGTCTTCGAAAATTATCATTGTCGGGATATCAAAAACTTCATACTCGGAGAAAATATCCGGCACCGCGTCATAGTCAACTATTCCGGTTTTAAGAGTACCGTCGAGCTTTTCTCCGTACCATTTTAGCTGATCGAAAAGTATTCTGCTGTCAGCGTCCCACATTGCGCCGAAAACCAACAGAACGGGCAAATCGGATTTCAAAACGGCACTTTCGAATCCGAGAAGATTAATTCTTAATGGTTTCATTCTTCCTCGTTAGATTTATAATATAGCATACAATGGCAAAAACCTTCAAATTCGGGATCGCGTATCTGTTCTCGAAACTCCTTGCAGATGCATTTGTTTTCTTCGCTTCGTTCGCGTCTGCAAGGGCAGTACCCGCCCGTTTTTTCAAGTCCTTCCTTGACGATTTTTACAATCTCTTCGTTATCGTTAAGCGTGATTTTCATCGGGATTCTACCTCTATGGAAATATATTAACCGTGAGTTTCTTCGATATGATAAACATAGTCAAGCGTTTTGAGAGCTTCGATAATTTCCTCGTGTGTTTTATATTGTTTAAGTTCCGCACTGCTTATGGAGATGGAAATTGTATAAACACTCAAACCCGAATTAAGATATGCGGGATTAGCCTCGATATCGTCAATCGTAAGCCCGAGTTTGCGTATGGTTGTAACAAAATCCTGCAAATAACAGCTGTTGGTAAGCTCAAGATGTATTTCGAAATGATTGGATCTGTTTTTCAAATAAACTTCCAAAGCAGGGAAAAACATAAGACAGCAAAGTAATGCCGCAAACGCAATGAGCGTTACCGTATAAAGCCCTGCACCGATAGTAAGCCCCACAATGCCCGATGTCCACAGACCTGCCGCTGTAGTCAAACCTTTGATTTGACTACGCGAACTGTAAAGCATCGAATTAACGCTTATCGTTGCGACAGCGATTACGGTTGCCGCAGAGAGGATGTACAAACCGTTACCTGTGCCACTGCAAATATAAATATCAATTATCATTCCAACCGTAGTGGCAAGTGTGATCAGCATAAAAGTGCTTAATCCGGCAGAATGACGCTTGCTCGATCTCTGGCACCCGATAATTGCGGCAAGCGTAATTGCGACTGGGATTCTAAGCAAAACAGACTCAAACCCGAGCGCTTTAGCCCATTCTGCGAGCAGATTTGCAATAGG
>JAZTZF010000029.1:0-4409 GCA_045637325.1 Eubacteriales bacterium
GCCATATTCCGAAATAGATAAATTGCTCCCACATTGCCTACATTTTTTCTGTAGCATTTCTAATATCTCACTTTTGATTTGTGATTTCTCCCATTCTTCTTTTGTCATAATCATCGAGTGTCCCGTGCGGATTTCACCGAGGAGCTTAACCTCGATTCCTTCGGTGGTGTGGTGGTAGGTAAAGCCGAGTTTTTCCATAACACGGCGGGATTTTGTATTACCGTGGTAATAACCGCACCAGATTCGGTTCATGCCGAGATCCTCAAATGCGTGGCGAAGAAGTTCGCGTGATGCTTCGGGGATAAGACCTTGACCCCAGAAGGGTTTACCTATCCAATAGCCAAGCTCGTATTCGTCTTCCCTCTCTGCAAGGTCATTACGGTGAAGTCCGATACTTCCTATGGGATAGCCGTCTTCTTTTAGGCACACGGCATAGGTCTCTGGCGCAGAGAGAACTGTGCGGATAATCTCGCGGCTGTTATCTACACTTGTGTGCGGTTGCCAGCCTGCGGACGGGCCTACTTCGGGATCGCTTGCATATCTGTATAAAGCTTCTGCGTCATCCTCACGCCATGGGCGAAGGATAAGGCGTTCGGTTTCAAATATCATATGCTTTCTCCAAAGGTGTTATTTTTAAGGAATTCACTTATTCTCTTGCTTGGAAATCAAAACGATCGAACCAACAAGCATAGCAACGCCAAGCGTAAAGAGAACACATCCGTAAACGGTATCCAGCCGATTGGCAAAGAAGCCGATCATTCCGCTGCCCAAAGCACAGCAAATAACTTGAAATGCCTTTTTCATTTTGAAATCTCCTTTATTGTATTTCTCCTTTTAGGGAGTGTAGTTCTTAATAATCTCCATAATATCCTGCCGATAGATATTACCTTGCAGTACATCGCCGTTAGGTGAGATGGATATACAACGGAGGTCTTTGGGGTTTTCTATATAGGGATTTTCGGGGAGATCGTCTTTGAAATACTCGGCAAGATACTTGAGAGCGTTTCCCTCGGGGAAGATTATATTTCCCTCGCTTTCGGGAATTTGCAAATCGCGGAAGCGGTTTAGAATCTCTCGGGTTTTGCGGTTATAGGGGTTATCATCGTTTTTACTTACCAGCCAAGCAGGTTGAAGACGAATGGGAATAGGGCTTTTCTTTGATTCCTCGGCAAAGATTTTTACTGTTTCGAGAGGGATTGTTTCCTGATGAAAGGCATCAACAGAAAGAAGTAAATCATTTACACCGCAAGCGGCAAGGTTATGTGCAACCTCGCGTATTTTATCGGTATTATTTGAAAAAAAGCCGTTGGTGATGATCTGCCGTTTGGGGATATTGATTTCTTTTGCGGCGGTCATAATAGCATAGACCGCGTCGGGATAAAGAAGCGGCTCACCGCCGAAGGTCATTACGGTTTTTATATCATACTCCGATGCTATCTTCCTTAATGCATCGGCGGCTATATCGGGGTCGATTCGTTCGCCGCAGGAGGCATGCTCGCCCTCGGAGCAATGCTTGCATTTCCCCGTGCAGGCGTAGGTTACCACGAATTCGATTTTGTTTAGGTTTTTTAGGTAGTGGTTCATATCAACCCCAAAAATTCATTGGATTATTTTTAATTATATCATACTATACGATATACATCAATCCCTTTTTAGTTACCTTACACCATGCATGTTCAGATACAAATTCAAAAAATCTCGCAGTGTTAAATCCACAACACTGCGAGGTTTTTATTATTGGGTTAAATTTTTTTCGTTTTTAAAAACATAGACAGCGCAAGCAGGCAGAGCGCGGGATAATAGGTTCCCATGCATGCATTGGATGTCCAGCTCCACAGACCGATAAACTGATCGAAAACAAGCATCAGGTCCGAGAAGAAGAACAATGCGCTTGCAACGGCGATCGTACCTGTTAGTGCATTCTTTTCTTTTAGGAAATTACCGATTGCCTTGCCGAGCATCAAACTGATAATCAGTGCGTAGACGATGCACACATACTTGAAAATCGGATTATCGAAGTTGAGCAACGGGCAAAACAGCAAAAAGGCAAGTGCACCTAAGAAGAATAACGCGCCGACGGCAAGGTCGGTTTTGCCGAGTTTAGCCATAAAGCAATATGCTCCAACAAAGAAAATATGCCCCAAAGCAAAGGTTGCCGCGCCGACTACGAAATCGTAGCCGATCAGGACATCGCCGAGGAATGCCAAAACAAGTCCCAGTGTCATTGCGATATAGAATTTCTTGTTTTTTTGTTTTTCGGAAAAAGCATAGCAAAGATTGATGATACCTAGAAGAGCAAAACTGCCGCTGCAGATACATTTGAGTGTAAAATCGAAGCCGTTGCTCTGATAAAAATAGTTAAGCACCAATATCGCGGAAATGATTATGATATTTAGCGCAAGTATAATTTTTTTCTTCATATTCCCTACCTCAAAAAGATATGTAAAAGAGTTTCGTAAAGTTTACTCTTAAACGGTTGATAACGCATGGGCAGATCCATCCATGTTTTTTTATCCACTATGGATTTGTAGTGCGAAAAGGCTTCGAAACCGACCCTTCCGTGATAGGAACCCATACCGCTTTCGCCCACGCCGCCGAATCCCATGCCGCTGGTAGCGAGGTGGATGACTACATCGTTGATACAACCGCCGCCGTAGGAAAGCTCTGTCGTTACACGCTTGATATGCTTTTTGTCGCTTGTAAACAGATACAGTGCCAAAGGTTTGTCTTTGTCCTTGAGGTCATCCACAACGGCATCGAAATCGTCGAAAGTCAAGATGGGCATGATCGGACCGAATATCTCCTCGCCCATAACGGCGTCCGATTCGGTTACATTATCCATAACGGTAGGCGCGATTTGGCATTTTTGCGGGTTTGTTTCGCCGCCGATTACGACCTTGTTTTTGTCTATCAAGCCGCACAGACGGTTAAAATGCTTTTCGTTGATGATCTTGCCGTAATCCTTGTTTTCGAGAGGGTTTTCGCCGTATTGCTTTTTGATCTGTTTTATCACTTCGGCAACAAAGGCATCCTTTATACTCTTCTCGCACAGGATATAGTCGGGGGCTACGCAGGTCTGACCGCAATTGAGATATTTGCCGAATACAATACGCTTTGCCGCGAGCTTGATATTAGCACTTGCATCCACTATGCAGGGACTTTTGCCGCCGAGTTCCAAAACGGCGGGAGTTAGATGCTCGGCTGTATGACGGAGCACCTCTTTTCCTACCGCCTGACTGCCGGTGAAGAAGACAAAATCGAACTTTTGCTCGAGCAGTGCGGAATTTTCTGCTCTGCCGCCTGTAACTACCGCCACATATTCGGGCGAAAAACATTCGGTGATGATCTTCTCTATGATCCTGCTTGTTGCAGGCGAATAGGCACTCGGTTTTACAATAGCCGTATTACCTGCTGCGATGGCATCCGCAAGGGGATCTATCGTCAAAAGAAAGGGATAGTTCCAAGGACTCATTATCAGCGTGTTGCCGTAGGGCACGGGTTGTTTGAAGCTGTGAGATGCAAACTGCGCCAGCGGAGTATATACCGTCTTTCTTTTTGCGAATTTCTTTGTATGACGGATCATATATGAAATTTCCGAAAGAACCAATCCGCTTTCGCACATAAAGCCCTCGTAATGGCTTTTGCCGAGATCGGCGGTAAGTGCATCGTTTACTTCGGTTTGATACTTTTTTACTGTTGCGTAAAGTTTTTTAAGCTGTTCGATACGGAATTTTACGGGAATGGTAGCGCCGCTTTTGTAATATCTTCTCTGCTGTTCGAGAAGGTTGGTTATTTGTTCGTTTGTCATTTAGTTACTCCGATCCGCCACTTGGTAATAGAAGCTTTCCAATTCTTTTTGTGTCATAAGAACGGGCACGGGATAAAGAGGGTTTGCCTCTTTTTCGGCATGTTTTGCCAATGACGGAATATCCTCTGTCTTGATACCGCCAAGTTTTTCGGGAATGCCCATTCTCTCGTTAAGATTTTTTATTGCATTTATAAATTTTTCGGCACCGTCTTTATAGCTGTCTTTTTCGGTGCAAACACCTGCGGCAATACCGAGCGTATGAAGCTTTTTATGCACCTTTTCTCCGTAGGCTTCCAGAATATACGGCATGATTACAGCATTGGCAAGTCCGTGAGGGGTGCCGTATGTTCCGCCGAGCGAGTGCGCTATTGCATGGATATATCCAACATAAGATTTTGATAAACATATACCTGCCTTATATGCCGCGTGGAGCATATTTTCTCTGGCTTTATGATTATTCCCCTCTTTATATGCCGTTTCGACATTTTCAAATACCAGTTTTACCGCCTCTAATGCAAGGCGCCTTGTTTCTTTTGTGGTAGAGCGTCCGATATAAGATTCTACCGCGTGAGTAAGCGCATCCACGCCTGTTGTTGCGGTA
>JAZTZF010000030.1:0-3731 GCA_045637325.1 Eubacteriales bacterium
TCTTCGCCGGTAACCATTGATTTGGCTTTTTTCAAAATCGTATCGCACGAGCAAAGTGTGACACAAAACATCGCCGCAAGCAACAGCAACATTATTTTTTTCATCAAACACATTCCTTTCGGGTATTTCTTTCCAATTATAACACCCTAAAATAGTTTTGTCAATTTACATTGATCAAAAACAGACATTTTTATTGACATAATCTTACTTTAGAGTTAAAATATAAAAAACAAAGGCAAGGAAGGTAAAATTATAATGGATAAGGCAACTTTCGCATCCTACCGCAAGTTTTATAACAATCAGTTGATGAAGGACTGTATCCCCTTTTGGATGAACAGCGATCTTATTGACAAAGAAAACGGCGGTTACATCACCAGCGTTGACAGAGAAGGAAAGGCATATAACACCGATAAGTCGGGTTGGTTTCAGGGTAGATGTCTTTGGACGTTTTCCCGTCTTTGCAACCTTTACGGCATTCGTCCCGAATGGGAAGAAGCTGCAAAATTAGGCAAAGAATTTATTGACAAGCACATCGCGGATACCGACGGCAGAATGTATTTCACTCTTACAAAAGAAGGTCTTCCGCTCAGAAAGCGCCGTTATTTCTTCACCGAGAGTTTTTACGTGCTCTCTATGGCTGAATATTCGGTAATGACCGGCGACAAGGAAGCATTGAAAAAGGCAGAGGATTGCTACGAAATGATGCTTTCTATTTTCCGTGATCCTGCAAACGATCCTTTTAAGATCACTCCCAAGAGCTACGCTTCTACTCGTGAGGATCGCGCTGTTTCGATCCCCATGGTGCTTATAAGCAGTGCACAGACACTCAGGCGTGCAGATCCCGAAAAGGCAGAGTACTATACAAAGATAGCTCAGGAAATGGCTGATATCATCATCAACATCCACTACAAACCCGAGCTTGGCTGTGTTCTTGAAACGGTTGGCCCCAACGGCGAATTTATCGATAATCCTGCAGGCAGAACCATCAACCCCGGTCATTCTATGGAAAACAGCTGGTTCCTTATGAATCAGGCTATTTATACAGGCGACAAGGAGCTTCTTGCAAATGCATTGAAGATACTCGATTGCTCGCTCGAATGGGGCTGGGACAAGGAATACGGCGGATTTATATACTTCACCGACGTCAGTGGTCGCCCCTGCGAACAGCTTGAACACGACATGAAGCTTTGGTGGGTACATAACGAAGCATGTATTGCAACCCTTCTCGCATACAGCCTTACAGGTGATGAAAAGTATTGGAAATGGTTCGAAAAGGCTCATTTCTATGCCTTCGGCCACTTTGCAGACAAGGAATACGGCGAATGGTACGGATATCTCCACAAGGACGGAACCGTTTCTCATACTCAAAAGGGTTCTATGTGGAAAGGTCCCTTCCACCATCCTAGATTCCTTATGTGCTGCGAGCACATCTTTGCTTGTCTCGAAGAAGGCAAACCCGTTGAAACATTGCTTTAATCGATCATTTTATATGAGCAAAGCATTATTAGTGTTTTTGGCGTTTTTAATAATCATTTCCGCATGTACCGTATTCCCTCTCGCCGAGACCGGCGATGAAAGCGTTGCAGTGTCCGATAGTTCGACTGCCGTAGAGTCCGTGAACGGCTATTCCACATGGCAAATAGCAATACTATATTGCGTAATGTTTGCAGTCATCTCGGTTATCGGTGTTATGTTTATTAAAATCGTTAAGAAAAACGAACGCCTATAAAACCGCATTATAACAAACAGAGCCGAATTCCTCGGCTCTGTTTTGCTAAATTAAACATTCATGGAAAATTTTTCATCCTTTTTGCAACCGAATCGCGTCATTCGAGGTATTATTTTACGAAGGCGGTGAAAATCATGCCACATAGTGTATTGCGCAATAACGATGTGACCGAGGCTGTATTAAACCGAAATTCAGCCACCGTATACAGAATAGCTTATCTTCGTACGGGTAACACTCACGATGCGGAGGATATCATGCAAGAGGTGTTTCTGCGCTTTGTAAAAAGCAAGCCGTTGTTTGAAAGCCTAGAACACGAAAAGGCATGGTTTATCCGTACCACGGTAAACAGGACAAACAGTTTCTTCACTTCTGCATGGAAGCGCAGAGTCGTACAGCTGGACAACGACGTCGTTGCTTATGACGAAAGCTCGGACGAATCTTTATTGGACGCTGTTTTAAGTCTTCCGAAAGATATTTCCACGGCAATACATCTTTATTATTACGAGGATATGCCCGTGAAAGAAATTGCCGACGTTATGAACAAAAGCGAGTCGGCTGTAAAATCGCTCCTCTTCAGAGGGAGAAAGATGCTGAGGATAGCACTCACCAATGAAGAAAACGAGAAAGGATGAAAGTTATGTTTAAAAAGAATTATAAACATGCAATGGACGGCATTAAACCGTCGGATGATGCTGTTTCAAAAACCCTGAATATGATGCAAAACGAGAGCACAAAAAAGAAGGGTTTACCCAAAAACATATTACGCATTGCCACAGTCGCTTGTTTATCGATCGCAATCATTGCCACTTCCCTTTTTGCCGTGTATAAATACAGCGGTATATTTAATCAAAACGAAGAAAACGAATTTATAAACGGTATACGTCAGGCAAAAGATTACGACGATATAGATGACGTAATAAAAGATTATTACCGACCGAAGGATCTAATGGCATTGTTCACTAACGGTTTAACTCAGGATGATGCCGAGCAAGAAATAGTCCTAGAAGATGCCGTAGATACAGAACGTGTCGAACATACACAGCAAAATAGTCCCCTATACGGCAACGCAGACACCGAAGATGCAGATGCAGCAGTTACCGACAAAGAATATTCCGACACCAACAATCAGGTAAGCGGTGTTCAGGAAGCAGATTTTGTTAAAACAGACGGCGAATATATATACTGCCTTTCCATTCAAGCAAAAAAGCTGTATATCACCGAAGTATCGGAAAGCGACATGAAACAAACTGCTTCTGCGGATATCGCATGCAACAACATCCGCGAAATGCTCCTTTTGGGTGATACTCTATGTATTATCGGCAACGGCGAAAGCCGAAATAGCCAGACCGTGTGTTATTATTATGACATTTCCGACAGAAGCTCTCCTATTTTAAAGCACACGTTATCTCAGGACGGCAGGTATATAAGCAGCAGATCGATAGGTTCTAAAGTGTTTATTATATCCTCTTTCTACAAGATGGATAACAAAAACGCCGACATCCCCGAAATCAACGGCGAAGAAATAGCGGCATCCGATATTTGGATACCCGAAAAGCTCGCTTCGACGGAATTTACGGTCGTTACCGCATATGACGCATATACAAACAACGGCGAATTCGCTTCTGCGATATCGGTTATCGGTGCATCCGACAAAATCTATTGCGGCACCGAAAATCTTTATCTTTCCAATACGGGTAGCGGCAGCTATATCGAAACCGCCATTATTAAAACCCAATCGGTAAAAACAAATATATACCGCATATCGCTTACCCAAGACAAACTCACCGTCACCGGTACGGGCCGCGTTCCCGGTAATATCCTTAATCAGTTTTCCATGGACGAAAAGGACGGCAAGCTGAGAGTAGCAACGAATATTCAATGGTCCACCATTTCCGACGACGGCGAATTTGTATCATCCTCAAATTCCGCTCTTGTGAACCGCGTATACTGCCTCGGAGATAATATGGAGATCATCGGCGCGAGCGCTGATATGGGCAAGGGT
>JAZTZF010000031.1:0-3989 GCA_045637325.1 Eubacteriales bacterium
CCTCCTGATAAATAGAAAGCGGAAGTGCGATATTCAACCTCGGATGAGGGTTAAAACCCTCGGTGTATCCTATAGGCAAACCGCTTCTTGTCAGCATACGGTGGATGGCGCGTTGCAGATCAAGATGCGAGATGTACTTGAGTTTGTCCAGTTTTGTAAAGCAAACACGGATATCAGCCATTGTCTTTACCTCCGTCGCAAACGCATTTTCCGTTACACAAGCCCGAAGCTCCGCAACCCGAGCATTTTGTGCGACAATCGGGTGTGGTTTCGGCTTTTAACGATTTTTCGTATTCGCGTTTCATAAACTTCTTGGTTACGCCTATGTCGATGAAATCCCACGGCAGAATCTCATCGATACCATAACGGCGGTTTGCATAGAAGGATGCATCGATACCGCAGGATTCGAAAACGTCGATCCATTTTTCATAGTCGAAATACTCGTCCCAGCCGTCAAGGATCATACCACGGTTATAGGCTTCTGCCAATGCCGCGCCCAATTTTCTGTCGCCTCGTGCGAAAACCGCCTCTATGCGTGAAACACGTGCATCGTGATATTTATATGATATCTTCTTTGTCTTTATTTCGGATTTCAGAAGCTGTTGTTTGCGCTCAAGCTCCGACAAGCTGTCCTGCGGTTCCCATTGGAAAGGTGTAAAAGGCTTGGGAACAAAGCAGGAAACGCTTACCGTAACATTAACACCGCGTCCGCCGCCGTTGCGTTTTTTTGAATAATATGTATCTACGATATTCTGCCCCAGTGCGGCGATACCTCGGATATCCTCATCGGTTTCGGTGGGTAATCCGTTCATAAAATACAATTTGAGACTGTTTCTGCCGCCGTCAAACGCCTTTTCGCAGGCGACAAGTATTTCTTCTTCGGTGATGTTTTTATTGATAACATCGCGCAGACGCTGAGTGCCTGCCTCGGGCGCAAAAGTAAGACCGCTCTTACGCACCGAAGATACCTTGCGCAAAAGTTCCTCATAGAAATTATCGATACGCATCGACGGGAGCGAAAGATTTACGTTCTTGTCGTCGGTCCATGAAAGCAGACCGTCGATAAGCTCCCTAAGCTGTGTATAGTCGCTGATAGAAAGCGAGGTGAGCGAGATTTCGGAATAACCGCTGTGCTCTATCGCTTCCTTTGCGTTTTGGTTAAGCACCGCGGGGGATTTTTCTCTGTAAGGACGGTATACCATACCTGCCTGACAAAAACGGCAGCCGCGTATACATCCGCGGAACACCTCGAGCATTACGCGGTCGTGCACGGTTTCGAGGAACGGCACCGAGCATTTACACGGAAAATACACCTCGTCGAGATTTTCGATTATGCGTTTCTTAACGCTTGTCGGAACCCCCTCTCGGTTAGGCTCAAACGACAAAATCGTGCCGTCTTCGTTATATTTTACGTCATAGAGCGACGGAACGTAAAAGCCATCCAACTGCGAAACACGGTAGAGTGTTTCTTCCCTGCCGATGCCCTGTTTTTTGCAATCGTTAAGTAACAAAGCAAGCTCCAAAAGTGCATCTTCACCCTCGCCTATTGAGAACACGTCTACAAAATCGGCAAGAGGCTCGGGATTGTAAGCGCAGGGGCCGCCTGCGACTATTACAGGGTCGGAATCGCCTCTGTCCTTCGACTTAACGGGAATACCGCCGAGCCCGAGCATTGAAATGACGTTGGTATAGCAAAGCTCATACTGCAAGGTAAAAGCCACCATATCAAAGGCGTTCAACGGATCTCCGCTTTCGAGCGCATACAACGGCATATTATGTTTTATAAGCTGTTCGCGCATATCCACCCAAGGCATATAGCAACGCTCGCAACTGATATAACCCGTTTTGTTAAAACAGCCTGTCAGTATCTTCATACCGAGGTTGGACATGCCTATTTCGTAAGTATCGGGAAAGCAAAAGCATACTCGAAGCTCCGCCGTTGACGGATCGGGGATTTCGGACGCATATTCGCCGCCTATATATCTGCCGGGTTTTTCGACGTTCTGAAGCAGAGGCGCATATTTATCGTAATTTATCACTTTAATTTCTCCTTAAGATAGAATCCTGTATAGCTGTCCTCGTTGGCGGCAACCTCCTCGGGCGTGCCTTTTGCTACAACTCTGCCGCCTGCATCGCCGCCGTCGGGACCGAGATCTATAATATAGTCGGCGGTCTTTATAAGGTCGAGGTTATGCTCGATAACGACAACCGAGTTACCTGCATCGACCAATTTTTGAAGCACGGATACAAGTTTGTTTACGTCGTCGGTATGCAAACCTGTCGTCGGCTCGTCAAGGACATACAGTGTTTTTCCCGTAGCGCGCCGAGCAAGCTCGTTTGCCAATTTTACACGCTGTGCCTCACCGCCCGAAAGTGTGGTGGAGGGCTGACCGATCTTTACGTAACCCAATCCGACGTCGCAAAGCGTATCGAGTTTGCGTTTTATAGATGGATAGTTTTGGAAGAACTCCCTGCCCTCGTCGCAGGTCATTTCCAGCACGTCGTATATCGATTTGCCTTTGTATTTTATCTCAAGCGTTTCGTGATTGTAGCGCTTGCCCTTACAAACGTCGCAGGTCACGTAAACGTCGGGGAGGAAGTGCATTTCGATGGTGAGTGTACCGTCGCCCCTGCAGGATTCGCACCTGCCGCCCTTTACGTTAAACGAAAATCTGCCGTCGGTGTATCCGCGCGCTTTTGCATCGGGTGTCGATGCGAATACAGCACGGATATCGTTAAACAACCCTATATACGTTGCAGGATTGGAGCGTGGATTACGCCCTATGGGCGATTGGTCGATCTGGATAATTTTGTCTATATTATCTATTCCTATAATCTCGGTGTGTTTGCCCGGTATAAGCGATGCTTTTCCGAGCTGTCTTGCCAAGGTGTTGTAAAGAACCGCATTAACAAGCGATGATTTGCCCGAGCCCGAAACACCTGTAACACAGACGAATTTGCCGAGCGGAATGGTGACGTCTATCCCTTTCAGGTTATTTTCGGATGCACCTACGACGGTTATAAAACCGCCGTTGCCCTTGCGGCGGACCGTAGGCACTGCAACGCTTTTTTTGCCTGCAAGGTACTGTCCCGTGATAGAATCCTTGGATTTTTTTATCTGCGCAGGCGTGCCTGTAAACACTACTTCTCCGCCGTGAATACCTGCACCGGGGCCGATATCGACAATATAATCGGCTTCTTCGATAGTTTCTTCATCGTGCTCCACCACCAAAACGGTGTTGCCGATATCGCGCAGTTTTTTTAGTGTATTTATAAGTTTTTGGTTGTCGCGCTGATGCAGACCTATGCTGGGTTCATCCAAAACGTACATTACGCCCACAAGCGAGCTGCCTATCTGCGTGGCAAGACGGATACGCTGTGCCTCGCCGCCCGAAAGCGAGCCTGCTTTACGCGAGAGAGTAAGGTATCCCAATCCGACGTTTTCCAAAAATGAAAGACGCGCGTTTATCTCTTTTAATATTTCCTTGGCTATTTCCGATTCGGTTTTTGTAAGCTTGAGCATTGCAAAAAACTTGCGTGCATTGATAACCGACATACTGCAAAGATCGGATATATTCAATCCACCGACGGTAACGGCAAGCGACTCGTTCTTCAACCGTTTTCCGTTACACTCGGGACAAGGGATATAGTCCAAAAACTGCTCGTAATATTCGCGCGCTTCATATCCGCCGCCCATCTTGTATCGGTGCTCGATCATTCCTATAACGCCCTTAAACGACGGCTCGCTAACCGATTTGCGTTTGCGCTTGTTGCCGTACATCAGGATATTAAATGCCTCTTCGGAATATTTATCTATCGGCGTATGAACGTCGAACCCATGGTATCTTCCCACCGAATTTATAAGTTCGGCAAGATATCCGCCCGGTTCGGCACTCTTAAAGCCATTGCAGACTATTGCACCTGCGAAAATCGAAATCGATTTATCGGGGATAAGTTTTTCTTCGGAAAAGACGTTATTTTCTCCCAAG
>JAZTZF010000032.1:0-4327 GCA_045637325.1 Eubacteriales bacterium
TCCGTAACAAGGACCTTCTTATCCTCAAGGACGAGTTCGAGTCCTGCAGTGATAAATACATTATTATGACCGACGACGGCTCGATCGGCGAAAAGGGCTTGGTTACCGACGCGCTTAAAAAGCTTATCGAAAGCGGCGAAAAATACGATGAGGTTATCGCTATCGGTCCGCTGATTATGATGAAGTTCGTTTGCAAGCTCACCAAGGAATACGGTATTAAAACCACGGTAAGCATGAACCCCATAATGATCGACGGCACGGGTATGTGCGGCGGCTGTCGCCTTACCGTTGGCGGCAAGGTTAAGTTCGCGTGTGTTGACGGTCCCGATTTCGACGGACACGAGGTCGATTTCGACGAGGCTATGGACCGCGGCTCGATGTACCGCGATTTCGAGCGCCACGGTTATGAAGAAACCTGTAATCTTTTGAATAAAACTGCGGAATAAGGGGGAGGAAGAAAAATGCCTAATATGTCGTTAAAAAAGAATCCTATGCCTCATCAGGCGCCCGAAGTCCGCGCGCGCAATTTCGAGGAGGTTGCTCTCGGCTATACCGCCGAGCAGGCAATCGACGAGGCAAAACGCTGTCTTAACTGCAAAAACCGCCCCTGCGTTTCGGGCTGTCCCGTAAATATCGCCATCCCCGAGTTTATTGCTCGCGTTGCCGAGGGCGATTTCGAGGGCGCATACGAGATTATCACCCGTCAAAGCTCGCTCCCTGCCGTTTGCGGCAGAGTTTGTCCGCAGGAAACACAGTGCGAGAGCAAGTGTGTACGCGGTATCAAGGGCGAACCCGTGGCTATCGGCAGGCTCGAGCGTTTTGTTGCCGATTATCATAATTCGCATTGCGACACTCTCCCCGAAAAACCCGTCAGCAACGGGCACAAGGTTGCGGTTATCGGCTCGGGCCCCTCGGGCTTGGCTTGTGCGGGCGACCTTGCCAAAAAGGGTTATTCGGTTACCGTTTTTGAGGCACTTCACGTTGCAGGCGGCGTGCTTGTTTACGGCATTCCCGAGTTCCGTTTGCCCAAGGCGATCGTGGCAAAGGAGATACAAACACTCAAGGCACTCGGCGTAGAGATAAGAACCAACTATGTTGTAGGAAAAACAATTTCTGTCGATGAACTTATGAAAGAAGAAGGATTCGAGGCGGTGTTTATCGGCTCGGGTGCAGGTCTTCCCAGATTTATGGGCATCGAGGGCGAAAATCTAAAAGGCGTTTACTCGGCAAACGAGTTTTTGACGAGAATCAACCTTATGAAAGCCTACCGCGAGGACAGCAAGACACCTATCTTCCGTGCGAAGAAGGTTGCCGTCTGCGGCGGCGGCAACGTTGCTATGGACGCGGCAAGAAGTGCACTCCGTTTGGGTGCCGACGAGGTATATATCGTTTACCGCCGCGGCGAGAGCGAGCTCCCTGCGCGTGCAGAGGAAGTCGAGCACGCAAAGGAAGAGGGCGTTATATTTAAGCTCCTTACCAACCCGACGCGTATCCTAAAAGGCGAAAACGGCTTTGTCGGCGGTATGGAGTGTGTAGAAATGACGCTTGGCGAGCCCGATGCATCGGGCAGAAGAAAGCCTGTTGTTAAAGAGGGAAGCGAGTTTGTTTTGGATGTCGATTGCGTGATTATGGCTATCGGTACGTCCCCCAATCCGCTTATAAAATCCACCACCGACGGTCTTGATACCGAAAAGTGGGGCGGAATTATTGCCGACGAAACCGGCCTTACCTCTCGCGAGAACGTGTACGCCGGCGGCGACGCTGTTACAGGTGCTGCAACCGTAATCCTTGCAATGGGTGCAGGCAAGACCGCCGCAGAGGCGATCGACAAGAAACTGAGCAACAAGTAATTTATAAAAATAAAGGGATGATGCGTAATACATCATCCCTTTTTTGTTATGATTTTATGATGTTTTTAATGATAGTGGTAATCTTGGGCGGTGTTCCGTAAAGCAGAACGCCGACACGGTATATTTTTGCCGAAAGTATTCCGATACCGAACACCGATGCAATAAGAACTACAATAGAAATGATTATTTCATAAAGCGCAACGTCCGAAAGCGCAATCCGCGTAAACATTGCCATAGGCGAGGTGAAGGGAATGTACGAGCATATCTTCATCAACAGCGAATCGACATTTCCGCTTGTCATAGAGGTCATAACCGAAATGAACATAAAAATGAACATCAACATAATCGGAGTTACGGCGGTATTTACTTCTTCTAATTTCGAAACGGTAGATCCCACCGCGCCGAAAAGAAAGGCATAAACGAGGAACCCGAGTATAAAGAACACGAGCATGTATAAAAGCAGCATGGGCGGAATATCAAAAAACATGTCCGCCAGCTCAAACTCTGTCCAGTATTCGCGGTTTATGTTGTAGAACAGCAGTGCCGAGCCGAATATTGCAACCAACTGTGTAAAACCTGCTATGCAGGATGCCAAAACTTTGCCGAACATCATGCTTTCGGGCTTTGCGCTCGTTATAAGAAGCTCCATCGCGCGCGAGCTTTTTTCTGTCGCTACATTCATGGTTACCATCTGGCCGTAGAGCAGAA
Source organism: Eubacteriales bacterium (assembly GCA_045637325.1). Classification (GTDB taxonomy): domain Bacteria; phylum Bacillota; class Clostridia; order Oscillospirales; family CAG-382; genus Coliplasma. Next base: position 2,559 of record JAZTZF010000032.1, read on the forward strand.
TGACGATATAAAGCGCAAAGATCATTATATATGCATAGAAAAAGTTTTGTACCTGATCGGTTCCCAGACTTATATTGTTGCTCTCGATCTGTATTGCAAGTATCTCTGCCGCTTCGGTCGGGGGAACACCCTGCTCGGTCAATGCGTTTAAGCGGTACATGCTTTGCATTATTTCGTCTGCGATCAGATAATTTTCGTCGTAGAGCGAGAGGTTATTCACATAATAATCGTAAGAGGTATAGGATTTTATGTGGAACGCACACTCTATTTCTTCCGATTTTATTTTTTCTTTTACTTCCTCAAGGCTTGAGTCGTACAATTTTACATTATAATCGATAAAAGCCTGCGAAAACGAGAGGGAATACGCCTCTCCCGCCTCTTTGTTGTCGGCAACGATAGCCATTATCGGTGCGTTTTCGGAGGGTTGTGTTTCTGTATCGGCAGTGTCATCGCTGTCCGAAAAAATACGGGGGATAAACATAACAACCGCAAGCGCTATCACAAGAAAAACCGTAACGCCGACAAACGCCTTACTTTTGATAAAGTTGTTCAGCTCGAAAAATAGTATCGTCTTAAACTGTTTCATTGTTATTCCGCCCCCCTTTACTGCAATTCTTCGGCATATTCTACGAATATGTCGTTAAGCGACGGTTCGAACACCTTGATCTCGTCAAGATCAAAACTTTCGGCGAGCGTTTTCATCATCTCGCCCTTTTGTGATTCCGAATCCAACTGCAAAATCAGCTCGTTTTCGCTCTTTTGTGTGCAGGCGTCGCCCAATTTTTCTGCGATGGCAGATGCGTTTTGCGAACGAACAACAAGCCTGTCGCGCGGATAGTTGCGTTTTATGTCATAAAGGTCGCCGTGGAGAACCGTCTTTCCGCCGTTAAGAATGGCAATTTTATCGCAAAACTCCTCGATATAGCTCATCTGGTGGCTGGAAAAGAGAACGATTTTGCCCCTTTCTATCTCCTCTTTTACAACGCTTTTCAACAGCATGGCGTTCACGGGGTCGAGGCCCGAAAAAGGCTCGTCGAGAATAATAATCTTCGGGTCGTGGGCAAGTGCGGTTATCAGCTGTATTTTTTGCTGATTGCCTTTTGACAGTTTATCAAGAGTTTGATTTTTATATTCCGACATTTCCAATCTGCCGAGCCAATAATCGATATTCTTCAATGCAGAAGCTCTGTCCATGCCCTTTAGCGCCGAAAAATAAACGAGCTGGTCGATTATCTTCTTTTTGGGATAAAGTCCGCGTTCCTCGGGCAGATAACCTATTCCTACCGAATTTCTGTCTATCGGCTTGCCGTCGATAAGTACTTCGCCCTCGTCGGCAGGGAAAACACCCATAAGTATGCGGATCGACGTGGTCTTGCCTGCGCCGTTTCTGCCCAGCAGCCCAAACGCTTTTCCGCCCTCGGTCGAAAAGTCAATGCCTTTCAAAACTTCTTTTTCGCCAAAGCTTTTTGTTATGTTGTTGAATCGAAGTTCCATAATATCCTCCTTTGGCTAAGAAATATCGACGCCCAACATGAGGCAAAGCTCTTCGACAGAGCTGTATTGTACATTCTTCAAAAACGTTCTTTGATTATCGGTGTAGGGCGAGTTGTCTTCGGAAAAATCCATTTCCGACTCGGTTATACGGTGAACACGAGCGGTCCTGTACACGGGGGAGTCAAAAGATTCGATATCATCACCGGTATAACACAGCGTTAGTGTCGATCCGTCGTCATTGATCGTGTAGGTTCCGTAGGTGGACGGGTGGCCCA
>JAZTZF010000033.1:0-3662 GCA_045637325.1 Eubacteriales bacterium
TTGGATGTGGGTATGCTCCTTTTTTGGCATGGGGCTAAAATATGCCGAGGTAGGAATTGCGTTAAACAAGCGCGAAAAGATAAACGGTCAGCTTTTGGGCGGTGCGCCGTTTCGACTGAAAGGTATTGGTTATAAAAAAATCGCAACTGCGTTTTGCTTGCTATGTGTGGCCGCATCATTCGGCACCGGAAATCTAACTCAGGTCGGCTCTATTTCGTCGTTTTTAACTTCGGTCGGGGCAACAAAAACAGTGTGCGCTTTAATATGCGTATTAATAATCGGGTTGGCGGTATTTGGCGGCAGGGGCAGGATCGCCGGAATAAATGCCGTTATAATCCCCTCGGCATCGGCTTTGTATCTTTTTGCATCTTTTATAATACTTTTTATAAATGCCGAAAACATCATTCCCTCTTTATCAAGGATATTCAAAGAGGCTTTCGGTGTTTCGGCGGTAACCGGCGGTTTTTCGGGCGCGCTGCTTGCGCATACCGTCAGAGAAGGCTGTGCGCGCAGTTTGTTTTCTAACGAGGCAGGTATGGGTTCTTCTCCGCTTGCCCACGCAACGGCAGACACTTCGTCGCCGCAGGTTCAGGCAAAATGGGGGATTTTCGAGATATTTTTCGACACCTTTGTGGTTTCTACGCTTACCGCTTTGTGTTTGCTGTGTTGCGGATATACTTCGCCGTTCGATATGTTTGTGCATGTGTTCGGGAATACGGGCGGATTTGTATTCGGCGCGCTTGCGGCAATTTTTGCGTTTGCATCTGTCATCAGCTGGTGTTATTATGCCGAATGCTGTTTGGAATTTCTATTTCCGAGCAATGCTTTTGTAATGAAAGTTTACCGTGTTTTGTTTTCGGCGGTCACGGTTTTGGGAGTTTTTTTATCGGGCGGCACGGTTTGGGATATATCGGATATATTAAATGCGCTGATGATGTTTCCGAACCTATTTTTGCTGTTCAAATGCAGAAAAGAGATAGAAAGGATTAACTGACCTATGTGGTATCACGATGATCTAAAAGACCTTTATTCAAGCTTGAATTCCTCTAAAAACGGACTGACAAGCGAGCAGGCTGCAAAAAATTCGGCTAAATACGGAAAAAACGAGCTTGTAACCGTAAAGAAAAAGGGTTTCTTGCGGAGATTTATAGAGGCGCTTTGCGACAGAATGACGGTCGTTTTGCTTATAGCGGCGGCTATTTCGTTTGTCACCTCGTATATATCCGGCGACGGCTATGCCGACCCGATAATAATCCTGATTATCGTACTTACAAACGGATTTATTGCGGTCATTCAGGAAAGCCGTGCCGAAAAGGCGCTCGAGGCATTAAAAAGAATGACCTCGCCCGAAACTTCGGTTCTGCGCGACGGAAAGGTGATTCGGATCCCAAGCTCCGAGTTAGTCCCGGGTGATGTGTTTATGTTAGAAAAAGGCGATATCGTTCCCTGCGATGCAAGGCTGATCAGTTCTAACGAGTTATTCCTTGACGAATCGGCACTAACAGGCGAATCGGTAGGTGTCTACAAGGACTGCAAAGCGGTTGCAAAGCCCGACAGCCCCATTTCAGAGGTGTCAAATTCGGTATTCACCTCGGCGCATGTAATTTCGGGCAGAGGGGTTGCGCTTGCGGTAAAAACGGGAATGTCCACCTGCGTGGGTGAGATAGCAGGAATGATAAGCGAGGAGAACGAAAAAACTCCGCTTCAAAAACGGCTTGCAAAACTAAGTGTTCTGCTCGGAAACATTACTATCGGTATATGTATTATAATATTCGTTTTTTCGATGTTAAAAGGCATGGATGTAGGCGAAATGTTTATGACATCGGTGTCGCTGTCGGTCGCTGCCATTCCCGAGGGACTTCCTGCCATCGTTACGGTCGTTCTTTCGGCAGGGATTCAAACACTGTCGCGCAGAAAAGCTGTTGTAAAACGGCTTCCTGCCGTAGAGACACTCGGTTGTGCACAGATAATATGTTCCGACAAAACAGGCACGCTTACATGCAATAAGATGACGGTTTCGGCGGTTTACGGCGATACCGAAGAACTTATCAAGGCGTTTGCTTTGTGCAATAACGATTCCTCGCCTACAGAGCTCGCGCTTACCGAATATGTCGATTCGGCGGAAACCATCCGCGCTAAGTATCCGCGTGTGCATGAGATACCGTTCGATTCGGTAAAAAAATATATGCTTACCGTCAATCGAACCTCCAACGGATATACGGTTTATCTGAAAGGCGCGCCCGATGTAATATCGCGTTTTTGCTCGGGTGACGAATCGGTTATTAGCGAGCATACGGCAGAAATGGCATGGCAGGCATTAAGAGTAATGTGTTTTGCCAAATGCGAAACGGCGGTAATGCCAAGCGATCCGCTGTCATGCAAATTCAAGTTTATAGGACTTTGCGGTATTTACGATCCCCCGCGTCCCGAAGCGGCAGAGGCGGTAAAATTATGCCGTCAGGCAGGCATACGCCCCATAATGATAACAGGTGACCACCCCGATACCGCGCGTGCGATAGCGCTAAAGATCGGTATGATAGGTCCGCATGATGAAGTACATACCGAAAAGGAATTATCCGATCTCAACGCCCGCGACTTTGCAAAAGCGGTGGAAAGGTGCAATGTTTTTGCGCGCGTAACGCCGTCGTTTAAGCTAAAAGTGGTCTCTGCGCTCAAATCAAAAGGCTATGTAGTAGCCATGACAGGCGACGGGGTAAACGATGCGCCTGCGCTGAAGAAAGCCGATATAGGGTGCGCTATGGGCATAAGCGGAACCGAGGTCGCAAAAGAATCGGCGGATATGATACTTGCTGACGATAACTTTTCCACCGTCGTTACCGCCGTAAGAGAGGGTAGAGGAATATACGAAAATATCCGCCGTGCGGTACATTTTCTGCTGTCCTGCAATATAGGTGAGCTGTTTACGGTATTCTTCTCGATAATCGTTTCGCTTCCGTCACCGCTTTCTGCTATCCAGCTTTTGTGGGTAAACCTCACAACCGACTCTCTCCCTGCAATCGCGCTGGGGCTCGAGCGCGCCCCCGACAGCGTTATGTTGCGCCCTCCGGTAAAACCGAACTCGCCTTTGTTTTCGGGCGCAAGGACAATGAGAATAATCTTCGAGGGGATCCTTATAGGAACATTGGCTATATCCGCATTTGTCATAGGCACAAATCTGCGCGATTTTAGCGTTGGGCGAACCATGTGCTTCCTTGTTCTTGCCGCCTCTCAGCTGTTCCACTCTTTTAATATGCGAAGCGAAAAAAGCATCTTCTCGCGCGATACCAAGAAAAACCCCTTCGTATGGGTGTCGTTCTTCCTATGCCTTACAATGCAGACCTCGGTAATATTAATCCCTGCGGCGGCAAATCTTTTCGGCGTGACCGCACTCAGCGCGGTAGAATGGGCCATTTCGCTTTCTTTGTCACTCTGCCCCCTTGCAGTGTCGGAAATTTACAAAAGCTTAAAACATTAATCGATGAATGTTCATAAATGAAGATTAATATCCTAAATAAATCTATATGTTTTATAAGGATAAGGAAATGGAAAAAAAGCCTTTTTTCGTAAATGAACCCATAAAATTGGCAGGAAACGAAATGATACGCGTCCGCGGAAGACATACCGTAGCAGACGGTTGCCTTGCGTTTGATTGGACCAACAGC
>JAZTZF010000034.1:0-2782 GCA_045637325.1 Eubacteriales bacterium
CGAACGCTGTGCGAACATGGGCGTAACCCAGTATATCGGCAGAAGCGGCGGTATTTTTATTTTGCGTGAGGATAGCTTGTCCTCGGATATGATCGCCGCGCTCATGAACAGCGCGCACTTTTATCTAAATTATGCAAACGACACACCGCGTCTCCGCGAAAATTCGAAATCAATTGCAGAGGAGATAGTTACTCTGCCGATGAATGCATCTCCCATTCCTGTTCCGAACGACGGTATGAGGTGCGGAAACGGTTATTTTATCAACGATGGATTTGTTGTGGATAAAAGCACACTGCCAAAAGCACCGTATTCTTTTGTGCTAACCGGTAAGCGCTTTTCGTCGGTGGTTACCCAATCGAGTTTAGGATATACCTTCTATGATAACGCGCGCGAGCGCAGATTGTGCTCGTTTTACGGCGACGCCCGCTCGCTCGATTACGGCGAGAGGGTATTTATGAACGCAAAAGACAAAAAATACGATCTTTGCGCCGTCTCGAACAAGGTCGTATACGAAAAGGGAAGGGCGGTCTACCACGGCGAGATAGAGGGGATTCCTTATACGGTTACGGTCGTCGTTGCCCCGAAATTCCCGATAAAGCTGGTTCGAGTTCAATACAAAAAGGGCGTTACCGCCGACACGAGTTTTGAACTAAGACCTGTTATGGGTGACAGTGTACGCGCGGTGAACGGAATCGAAACAATGGCTTTTTCGGCATCGAACAACCAATGTCTTATGTTCAAAAACACCTTCGGGATGACTTTTCCCGAGGGATACGGGTTTGCAGGGGTTTGCGGCGGTCACACCGATAAGAACGAAAACAAACTCTATTGCAACGAAAACGATATAATATTCTTCCTCGGTGCATGTACTACCGAATCGGGAGCAACCAAGGTTGCAGAGCGCGTAAATAAACGCTTTTTTGAAACGGCGTATAAAGAAGCCTGCGATTTTGCATCTTCGCTTATACCGCCAATACGGGTGGCAACGCGTGGCGATTCACACGACAGAATGATGAACTTCTTTCTGCCATATCAGATATCGGCATGCAGATTTTATGCACGCGGCTCCTTTTATCAAAGCGGCGGAGCGTATGGATTCCGTGATCAGCTTCAGGATTCGCTTTCGATCATCTATTCTTCGCCCCAAACGGTGCGGACGCATATTATCCGTTGTTGCGCGCATCAGTATTTGGAGGGGAGCGTGATGCATTGGTGGCATACACGGCATTACGGCAGAGTGAACCGAGGGATAAAAAGCAAATGCTCGGACGATTTGCTGTATCTGCCTATAGTAGTGTGCGATTATCTCGAGAAAACAGGGGATAAAGAACTGCTTGATATAGAAGTTCGGTATCTCTCCTCGCCCCCTCTGGGGAATCAAAACGAGCGCTACGAGCAACCCGAACTCAGCGATGTCAAAGAAAACATCTACCGCCATTGCCTGCGCGCGCTGGCATACGCAGAGCGCAAAGGAAAGAACGGCTTGATCTTAATGGGCAGCTGCGACTGGAACGACGGATTTTCGCTGGTGGGTGAAAAGGGCAGGGGCGAAAGCGTTTTCAGCACTCTGCTGTTTATAATCGCGGCGGAAATGTTTATACCGATCTGTGAATCTCGCGGAGAATACGATACCGCGGCGCATTACCGCGGAACGGCGCAAGAACTGCGAAAAGCAGTAGAAGAAAAAGCCTTTTTCGGTGACCGCTATGCACGCGCATTTTGCGATGACGGTCAAATACTCGGCATATCGGGTTGCGACGAGTGCGAGATAGATATTCTCTCTCAGGCGTTCGCGGCGATCGCAAAGTTAGATGCCGAACGGACGAAAACGGCACTAACTACCGCGTTTTCGAAGCTATACGACCGCAAGACAAAGATATTCAAGCTGTTTTCGCCGCCTTTTACCGACGGAGATACGCGCGTGGGTTATATACGCGGCTATGTTGCGGGTATCCGCGAAAACGGCGGACAGTATACCCACGGTGCACTGTGGGGTGCGCTCGGTTGCCTTGTTTTGGGCATGACCGAGGAGGCACTGCTGATATTAGACTGCGCAAACCCTGCGGCAAGATGCAGCGATAGAGAACTTTCGCAGTTATACAAAGTCGAACCCTATGTTGTGTCGGCAGACATATATTCGGGTCAGTATGCAGGCCGCGGCGGCTGGAGTTGGTATACGGGCGCGGCATCGTGGTATTATCGAATTATGCTTGAGTATGTTATGGGCTTAAAATTCGGTGCTGATCAAACGATTTTGTCGGCAAATCCAAGGATCGAATATGAATCGGATGTCGTTTTGGGCAATGCCAACTTGCATATCAAAGCATCGTATGATGTCGGCAAAGCGACGCTTGACGGAAATGAAATCGCCTTTCCGCTTGCATTGCCCGACGGAAGTCATCACCTCGAACTCCCGATAATATAGCCGAAGCATTGCGTTTTTGCCCTTTTGGGCTGGTTCAAGTTTCAATGCTTTGGCTAGCAAATCCTGCACTTTGTTCGTTCAAGGTGCAGGATTTCTTTTGAAACAAAAAACAAAAGCTAAAACATTTTTCAAAAAACTGTTGCAAAAATACTTTTTCCGTGATACAATGTACCTCGCGGTGAAAAAACACCAAAGAATTTAAGAGGTATCGAAGTGGGAACGATCCCGAGCGCGCTTTAGATGCCTAAGGCAAGAAAACAGAATTTTCTTTAATTTAATACATGCAGAGGTATCGAAGCGGGAACGAGACCGAGCGCTGTCGGGGACAGATGCAGCGAGGACGAGTTCGTGCCGCGG
>JAZTZF010000035.1:0-6556 GCA_045637325.1 Eubacteriales bacterium
GGTTATCGAGGACTCGGCTTCTATACTCATTTTGCGCGATAACGGCTCTATAATCGCCGCGCGCGATAGGTTGGGCAGAATACCGGTGCTCGTCGGTAAGAATGAAGACGGACACAGCGTTTCGTTCGAATCTTTTGCATACAAAAAACTCGGATATGCAGACGAAAAAGAACTCGGCCCCGGAGAGATAGTCGAGATCACTTCCGATACCGTAACTCAGCTTGCCCCCGCGGGAAAAGAAATGCGAATATGTGCATTTCTGTGGTCATATTACGGCTATTCAACCTCGGATTACGAGGGTGTGAATGTAGAAATGATGCGCTACCGCAACGGCGAAATAATGGCAGAAGCGGATATGGCGGCAGGCAATTGCGACGGTATCGATTACGTCGGCGGTGTTCCCGATTCGGGCACTCCGCACGCTATAGGCTACGCGAATAAAAGCCGTATCCCGTTTGCGCGTCCGTTTATCAAATATACGCCTACATGGCCGCGCAGTTTTATGTCTTCGCGTCAGGCGGAGCGTTGCAAGGTCGCAAAAATGAAACAGATCCCCATACACGACCTTATCATTGATAAAAGTCTGCTGTTTGTGGACGATTCCATCGTGCGTGGTACCCAGCTGAAAGAAACGGTCGATTTTCTGTACGAAAACGGTGCCAAAGCGGTTCATATGCGCTCTGCGTGCCCTCCGATAATGTACGGATGTAAATATCTTAATTTCTCACGTAACAGAGATGATATGGACCTTCTCGGAAGACGTGTGATTATGGAGCTTGAGGGCGAAGAGGGATTTAATCATATCGAGGAATATACCGATTCTTCGACCGAGAGGGGAAAGAAGTTCAGAAAAGCAATATGCGACAAACTGGGTTTCGCATCGCTTGAGTTCCAATCTCTCGATGGCATCATCAAGGCAATAGGTATAGATAGCTGTAAGCTCTGCACATACTGCTGGAGCGGAAAGGAATAAATAATTATGCACAACCAATCAAGGTCTGAGAGCTATGCAGCGGCAGGTGTTGATATCACTGCTGGCTACAAGGCTGTAGAACTTATGAAAAAACATATATCCCGCACAAGAAACGAGGGCTGTCTTGACGACGTCGGCGGTTTCGGCGGTTGCTTCGGGTTGAATATAGCGGGCATGGAAGAACCTGTGCTCGTTTCGGGTACCGACGGTGTCGGCACCAAGCTTAAATTGGCTATCCTTATGGACAAGCACGATACTATCGGCATAGACTGTGTTGCAATGTGTGTTAACGACGTTGTCTGTGTCGGTGCAAAACCGCTGTTCTTCCTCGACTATATCGCATGCGGCAAAAACGTACCCGAGAAGATAGCCGAGCTTGTTGCAGGTGTTGCCGAGGGTTGCGTTCAGTCGGGTGCGGCACTTATCGGCGGCGAAACGGCAGAACACCCCGGTATGATGCCGGTTGATGAATACGACCTTGCAGGCTTCACCGTAGGTGTGGTTGACAAGAAAAAGATTATCGATAACAAGAGAATGGCAGCAGGCGACGTTGTTATCGCCTTGCCCTCTACGGGTATCCATTCCAACGGCTTTAGCTTGTGCCGCAAGGTGTTCGATATCGATAATAACAATCCCGAGCTTTATGTGCCTAACGCCGATTTGGGCGGTGCGACAATAGCCGAAACACTTTTGGTTCCTACCAAAATTTACGTCAAACCGGTTCTTGCACTTATCGAGCAGGTTGATGTAAAGGGTATTTCGCATATCACCGGCGGCGGATTTTACGAGAATATTCCCAGAAGTATTCCCGACGGTCTCGGTGCAAAGATCGAAAGAAGTGCCGTCAAGGTTCTTCCGATATTCGACCTTATTGCCAAGAAGGGCAATATAAGCGAGCGCGACATGTTCAATACCTTCAACATGGGTGTCGGTATGAGCGTAGTGGTGCCCAAGGAAGACGTCGATAAGGCTATCGACGTACTCAAGACCAACGGTATAGATGCATACGTCATCGGCGAGATTATCGAGTCGGAAGAAAAGATAACCATTTGCTGATATATTTCCCAACAATGCATAGGTGGGTAAACCCGCCTATGCCTATTGTTGTTTTTATGAAAGGAAAGCCAAAATGTCAAAAACACGTGTAAAGATTGCGGTTTTGGTGTCGGGCGGCGGAACAAACCTCCAGGCACTTATCGATGCTCAGGCTTCGGGCGTTATCGAAAACGGCGAGATCGCCTTGGTTATATCCAATAACGCAAACGCATATGCGCTCGAGCGCGCGGCAAAAGCAGGCATTGCAACCTCGGTGGTGCTAAAAAAAGATCTCGGCTCTGCGGAGGCATTCGAGGCAAGGATAAAGCAGCTTCTTGCCGAGAATCAAATCGAAATAATTGTGCTTGCAGGCTTTATGTCTATATTAAGCGAGAACTTTACAAAAAGTTATCCCAAACGCATCATCAACGTGCATCCCTCGCTTATCCCGTCGTTTTGCGGCAAAGGCTTTTATGGACTAAGGGTACACGAGGCGGCGCTTGAATACGGCGTTAAAGTCACCGGCGCCACGGTTCATTTTGTGAACGAAATACCCGACGGGGGAGAGATAATCATGCAAAAGGCTGTCGATATACTTGATGACGACACCCCCGAAACACTTCAAAAACGTGTAATGGAACAGGCGGAATGGAAATTGCTTCCTGCCGCTGTCGAAAAGGTTTGTAAGGATCTAATTAAAGAAAGTTAAGGTGAAATAATATGGCATTGTACGATCTCAAAACACTTTTATCCGAAAATTCATATCCCGGCAGAGGCATAGTTGTCGGCAAATCCGCCGACGGTAAAAACGCTATGATCGCTTATTTCATCATGGGCAGAAGCGCTAACTCAAGAAATCGCATTTTTGAGGCGTTTGACGGCGGTATGCGTACCAAGGCGTTTGACGAGTCTAAGCTCGAGGACCCCAGCCTTATCATATATAACCCCTATCTTAAAATCGGTAATACCGATATAATCACTAACGGCGATCAGACAAACACGGTTTACGATTATATAAAAGAACACGGAGATGACGGATTCTCGTTCGAAAAGTCGCTCCATACACGTGAGTGCGAGCGCGATGCTCCCAACTTCACCCCCAGAATTTCGGGCATTCTCTAGTATGCACCCGAGAATGCATTTCACTATAAGCTCTCTATTTTGAAGAGCAATAACGGCGATCCCTCTGCCTGCCAGAGATATTTCTACAGCTATAATCCTCTTGACGGCATAGGACATTTTATCCATACATACAAGTGCGACGGCAATCCCATTCCGTCGTTCTACGGCGAACCCGAGGAGGTTGCACTCCCCAATACCGCCGAGGAACTTGCCGATATCGTGTGGAACAATCTTAACGAAGACAATAAGGTTTCGCTTTTCGTACGTTGCGTACCGCTTGATGGAAGCGAACCTACCGATATAATCATTAATAAGAACAAATAAGGAGTGACCGCAAATGAAAGAATTTGAACTTAAATACGGTTGTAACCCCAACCAAAAACCGGCAAAAATATATATGCACGACGGAAGCGAGCTTCCTATCGAGATTTTGAACGGCAGACCCGGTTTTATCAACTTTTTGGATGCATTTAACTCTTGGCAGCTCGTCAAGGAATTAAAAGAAGCACTCGGAATGCCTGCAGTCACTTCGTTCAAGCACGTTAGTCCCACCTCTGCGGCTGTCGGCGTGCCGCTTTCGGATAAACTCAAAAAGGCATGCTTTGTTGACGATATCGAGGGTTTGGATGAATCTCCGCTTGCTTGCGCATATGCACGTGCCAGAGGTACAGACAGAATGTGTTCTTTTGGCGACTGGGTTGCATTGTCCGACGTTTGCGACGTTACCACCGCAAAAATGATCGCGCGTGAGGTTTCCGACGGTATAATTGCCCCCGGCTACGAGCCCGAAGCACTCGAAATACTCAAATCTAAGCGCAAGGGCGGATATAATATAGTTAAGATCGATCCTAACTATGTTCCTGCCGAAGCAGAGCGCAAGCAGGTTTACGGTATCACGTTCGAGCAGGGCAGAAATAATTTCACTATCAATAAAGAACTTCTTCAGAATATTGTTACCGCCAATAAGGAACTCCCCGAGAGCGCGGTGCGCGACCTTATAATTGCGCTTATTACTCTAAAATACACACAGTCTAACTCTGTTTGCTACGCTGTTGACGGTCAGGCTATCGGTGTCGGCGCAGGTCAGCAGTCGAGAATCCACTGCACGAGACTTGCAGGCACAAAGGCAGACACGTGGTTCCTCCGTCAGCACGAAAAGGTGTTGAACCTTCCTTTCCGTTCGGATATCGGTAGACCCGACAGAGATAATGTTATAGACGGTTATATCAATAAAAACGAAGAAGACGTTTGCGCCGACGGCATCTGGCAGAAATACTTTACCGTTCAGCCCGAACCGCTCACCGAAAAGGAAATGCGCGAATATCTTGATTCTGTAGATAACGTTGCACTCGGATCGGATGCATTTTTCCCGTTCTTCGATAATATCGAACGTGCCTATAAGAGTGGCGTTAAGTATATTGCCGAACCCGGTGGATCTATTCGTGACGATGCCGTTATCGATTGCTGTAATAAATATAACATGACAATGGTGTTTACGGGAATGCGCTTGTTCCACCATTAATTCGGAGGATAAATGAAAATACTTGTAGTGGGTGGCGGTGGCAGAGAACATGCCATTATCACCAAAATAAAGCAAAATAAAAACGTATCAGAGATATATGCGCTCCCCGGTAACGGCGGTATCGCAAGAGATGCTACGTGTGTAAATATAGGTGCAAAGGATATCGACGCAATAGTCGAATTTGCCGTTAAAAACTCTATAGATTACGCTATCGTAGCACCCGATGATCCGCTGGTGCTCGGTTGCGTAGATGCACTTGAGGAGAAGGGAATACTCTGCTTCGGCCCGCGCGCAAACGCCGCAATTATAGAGGGCAGCAAGGTATTTTCCAAGGAATTGATGAAAAAATATTCGATTCCTACCGCAGCTTGCGAGGTTTTTGATAATGTCGATTCCGCGCTTGCCTATATCGAAACCGCACCCATCCCCACTGTAATCAAGGCAGACGGTCTTGCTTTGGGCAAAGGTGTTATAATCGCATTCACAAGGGAAGAGGCTGTTAACGCCGTCAAGTCCATGATGTGCGATAAAGCATTCGGTAAAAGCGGCGAGAGGATAGTTGTCGAGGAATTTCTCGAGGGACCCGAGGTTTCGGTGCTTTCGTTTACCGACGGTAAGACCGTCGTTCCTATGATTTCTTCCATGGACCATAAACGTGTAGGTGACGGAGATACCGGCTTGAATACAGGCGGCATGGGCACGGTTGCGCCCAACCCCTACTATACTCCTGCCGTTGCGTGGGAATGTATGGAAAAGATATTCCTCCCCACCGTCCGCGCTATGAATAAAGAGGGCCGTACATTCAAGGGCTGCCTTTATTTCGGCTTGATGCTTACAAAAGACGGTCCTAAGGTTATCGAGTATAACTGCCGCTTCGGTGATCCCGAAACACAGGTAGGGCTTCCGCTTTTGGAAACCGATCTCCTTACCGTAATGCAGGCTGTTACCGAGGAAAGATTGAGCGAGCTTGACGTTAAGTTCAGCGACAAACATGCTTGCTGTGTAATAATGGCATCAAATGGTTATCCCGAAAGCTACGAAAAGGGGTACGAGATAAATATCCCCGATTCGGTTATAGATAATGTTTATGTCGCAGGCGCGGCATTGAAAGACGGCAAGCTTGTTACGTCGGGCGGCAGAGTGCTCGGTGTGACTGCGGTTGCAGAAACGTTGCCCGAGGCGATAGATGCATCATATAACCTTGTTGGCGAAATCACGTTTGAAAAATCCTATATCCGTCGCGATATAGGTGCGCGCGCTCTTAATGCGCCGGAGGTGAAATAATGGTTTACAGAGTATTTGTCGAAAAGAAAAAAGAACTTGCTTTCGAAGCTAATTCGCTTTTGAATGATGCACGTACCCTGTTGGGCATCAAATCCCTTTCGGATGTAAGATTGCTCAACCGTTACGATGCCGAGAATATATCCGAGGAACTGTTTGAATATTCCAAGAAAACCGTATTTTCCGAGCCGCAGCTCGATATTGTCACCGACAATATCGATTCGCTCGGTGATGCCGTCGTTTTCGCGGTCGAGTATCTCCCCGGTCAGTTCGATCAGCGTGCAGACTCGGCGGCGCAGTGTATCCAGATAATCTCTCAGGGCGATCGCCCCGTTATCCGCACTGCAAGGATATACGCTCTTTACGGCGCACTTTCGGCAGAAGACGTTGCGGCTATCAAGAAATATGTTATAAACCCCGTAGAATCCAGAGAAGCAACCCTCGATAAACCCGATACACTTGCTGTGGACTACGAGATCCCGACGACCGTAAGAACGTTGAACGGATTTATAGAGCTTGATAAACAAGGCTTGGCGGATTTCATTGCGGAATACGGCTTGGCAATGGATATCGATGATATTGTTTTTTGTCAGCAGTATTTCAAAAACGAGCAAAGAGATCCT
>JAZTZF010000036.1:0-5920 GCA_045637325.1 Eubacteriales bacterium
TATGTGCTGCGCACGCGATATGCCCTTCGAGGCGTGAAGGGATTTATATCATATCGAATTTACCGTTAGGTAAATATATCGATTTTTCCGTCAGGAAAAAATATCGCATTGCGAAGCAATATATCGACAAAAAACAACTACCCGAAAAAGAGTTTTGTTTTCTCTTCTTCGGGTAGTTTTATCTTATACTGTTACAAGCAGGGAATGTGTATGCCAAATTCCGCATTCTTTATTGAAAACTGTCCTTAGGAAACCAACTCATTCGACAGCTGTTTTTTATGTTCTGTGTATTGCTTATTTATTATATAAACTCATCGGGTCTATAAACACGCCGTCGATACTTGCGGCATAATGAAGCGCCGCCTTGCCGTTGGTGAATCCGGTTTTGCCGACTTTGCCGATTATCTTGTAATCACCGATCAGATCTCCGACGCTGACACTAAGCTCTTCGAGGTGGTAATAGTAAGAATAGATGCCGTAGCCGTGATATAATATCACCGTGTTTCCGGTAGGCTCAAGCACTCCGCTGAATACGACCTCTCCTGCCTGCGCCGAGTAAATGGGTGTGCCGGCATTAACTTCATAAACCACACCCTTGCAGATACGCTCGCCCGAGTCGCCGTTCGCACTCGTTGTGCCGAAGTTGATTGCCTGTCCGAATGTGTATGCAGGTGTCTTTTTGCCTACGGGGTAATTGAATTTTCCCGTGGCGTAGTTAAAATGATTGGCTTCGGGGCGGTTTGACGTTGCTTCGGAAATGGCAGATTCGAAGTTTTGCATCTTTTCGCTCGAAAGCATAGCATTGTAATCTTCTTCGGAGACGTCGATAGGTGTCCAGGTGTCGCCTCCGCGCGAGGATACGGTGATCGTTTCGGAGAAAATACTCATGCCAGAGGTGCTTATGTCAAGCGAATATTCGCCTGCGGCGGTATCAAGCCCGATGGGAAGAATAGCAACGCCCTTGCCCTTTTCGGTCAAACCGAACCCTAATTTCGGAACGTTCAAAAGCGATTCAAGCTTTATTTCCTCGTCATCGTTAATATGCGAGGCGTTGAGTACTATAATGTCACCGACCTTATATTCCTGCTTGGTAAGCGCGTCTATCTCCGCCGGAATATCGTAAAGAATATTGAACTTGTATTTCGCTTCTCCCGATGCTTTTGCACCGTTCATACTGCTCCACTTTGCGGTGAAAGATACCGAAAGTTTGGTATCGAACGAAAGGTCGAGCTGAGAAATATCGGTAACGGTGTATTCGCTTCCGTTGTCCGCAATGTACGAAATATCGGTCATTTCGAAGGGTCTTACCTCGCCGTCGGGAGTGAACGTAAGACGGTTTTCAAGCCCTTTTGTTATAACGTACGTTTCCTCGCCGCTGGCAAAGGTTTGCGGTGAATATGAGTATTTTTTATCGTCGGTCTTGTAGTAATTCCATTCGCACTCTATCGGCGCGACTTCATAAACGTTTTCGCCGCTTACTACCGAAAGCGAGGGTAAAAAGTAGGAGGAATAAAGATAATCGAACTCGCTCCGTAACAGTAATGTTCTTGCCGTTTCGGTCTCCAACACGAATAAATTTCCGTCGGGATCTATCAAAAGACAACCCGAAAGATTCAAAGAAGGGTACAATTTATACTCAAGGGGAGTATCACCTGTGTATAAAGTTATGTAAACCGGTTTTTCTGCCGAAACATCACGCATCGCCGTGCTTATTGGTAGAGATTTTTTCATCATATCGACAAAAAAATCGACTTCTTCCTGCGAATCCAAATTCACCAGCTCGGCATTCGGCGCACCCAATGTGACGGTATCTACACTGTCAAGAGAAGAATAATATATTGAAAAACAAAGGATAATGGCAAGCGGTAGGCACAAAAAAGCCACGAGAATACCGTTGCCTTTGCTTTTGTGTTTGCGGTTTGACATGCTTATCCTCCGAATAGTAAAAATCCCACTTATAATAAATCACTGCATGATTCTACATTATTCTATAACATTGTACGAATTATGTCAATAGTTTTTGCGGGTTAATCTTTGTTGTTTTTGGGAATAAATAATGAAAATATTCTTAATGCGTTCGATTCTCCTCGCATTAAAAAAACAAGAGGTGCCGAATGAACGGACTTTATGATGAATTTCGCAACGGCGTAATGTCGCTTTTGTCCGACTGTGAGGATTTTGTTTGCCGCGAAAGCGGTGTTATCGGCGGTCGGTTTGCGCTGATGTTTATAAAAGGAATTACGGCGCGCGATTATATTTCGGAACGGTTGTTGCGTCCGATAATGCTTGCTGATATAAAAGGGTTTGACGGGAATTTCGGATTACTTATCGAAAGTCCTGTGCTGTCGTCGCCTAAATCTCCCGAATCTGCCGCCGCTTCGATCACAAAAGGCGAAGTGCTTATTATTGTCGAAAGCTCAAACGGCTTTTTTGCCACGCTTGCCAATGCACAGTACACTCACGGAAGAAGTATAGATGAACCGAGCAGTGATGTAACTATACGCGGTCCGAAGGCAGGGTTTGTTGAAGACGCCGAAATAAATATGGCGCTCCTGCGCAAATATATCCGTACTCCTGCGCTCAAATTCCGCCGTTTTACCGTGGGCAGTGTTTCGGAAACAAAGGTTATACTTGCCTATGTTGCAGGGCGTGCCGACGAGAAACTTATAGACCAAATAAGCCGGCGTGTAAGCGAGCTCAAGGCAAGCGTTATAACCGACAGCGCAAATATATCCATGTTGCTCGACGGCAATTCCAACCCGCCTCTGCCTACCTGCGGAAGCACCGAGAAGGTAGACAAGGCGGCATCCAAGCTGATGTCGGGCAGAGTTGCATTGATAGTGGACGGAAGTCCGTTCGTGCTCACTTTGCCGTTTTTGTTTATCGAAAGCCTGCAGGCATCCGACGACTATTTGCATACGCCGTATTACGCGACCTTTATACGCATACTGCGCTTAATAGCGTTTGTTTCGGCAATATTTGCGCCTGCAATACTTTGTGCCGCCGTTAATTACAATTATACCTATATGCCACCCGAATTTTACGGGATAATTGCAGAATCACGCGCGGATATTCCGCTTTCGTTCTTTTGGGAGATAGCGGCAATATTGTTGCTTTTCGAATTACTGCGCGAGGTGGGTGTGAGAATGCCGCGTACCGTGGGCGAAGCGGTGGGGATAGTCGGCTCGATAATACTCGGAAACACCGCCGTCGAGGCAGGTATAGTTTCCTCGGTGGGGGTTATAACAGTTGCGTTTTCGGCGGTATGTGCATTCATAACTCCTGCTTATATGTATGTGATAGTCCTTGCAAGGCTTTCTGCTCTTTTTCTTGCCGAAATTTTCGGCATATACGGCTTGGGATTGGCTGTTGCAATACTTTTGCTTATGTTGTGCGGCAAAAAGAGTTTCGGTGCTCCCTATATGTTGCCGCTGTCGCCGTTCGACAAAAAAGGCATGCGTGATTTTGTATTCAGCTGGCCGAAAAAAGCTTTGGGACGAAAGGAAGAACTGGAGGACAGCAAATGACTTTTATATATGCATTGATACCGCTTTCCTGCCTTTTTACGGTGCTTTCGTTCGGCGGTGCTACATCAGGTATCGTTTTGTTTCAAATCCTTGTATATATTCTCTTGTTTGAGAAAATAAAGCGATTTACGAGTTTAAGAATGTTACCGATACCCATATGCACCGCATCGGTGATTATGCGTTTTTTCGCACTTTATACACTTGCGCACCCTTCGCTGGGGGTATGGAGGGGTATCGCGCTTGCCATAGCCGTTTTTGCGCTTTCTTGTTGGGCGGCGCATAACCGCGACAGTGCTATTTATTCGGCGGCGCCTGTGTTTTTTATGTCGGTGATGATCGCTGTATATGTTATTGCGGTTTCTTTTTCGGATCCTCTGCGCGGCGGTTTCGAGCTTCCTTCGGTTGCCGAATCTATATCGGCTGTAGTTTGCCCTGTTTCGTCATGTTTGGCGGTTTGCGATCAAACCTCTTTTTGTCCGCTGAAACGCCAAAAGGGTACTGTTGCAGGCGTTGCAGTGTGCTGTGTGTTTTTGCTGTTCGTAAGCGCGAATGCGGAATTTGAGTTTATGACCGTACCGTTGACGGCGGTTATATCGGCACTGGAAATAAAAGCGGTATCGAGTGTCATTTTGAAAAGGGAAGAGGAATAATATGTTGTGGTGATGATTAATGCTGTTGACCAAAAAAACAAAATTTTCGGTATCCGAATCTCAACTGAAAGAAAATGTAATGTCGCCGGATGGTGTGCTTTTGATCAAAATGAATTTCAGATATCCCGATATCAAATGCAACAAGAAAGATCCTTTGGAAAAATATGCGAAAAGGTTTTATGAAAATATAGTATCCGCCTTTTCGGATTTTGTAAAAAAGGAACTGTCTGCAATTGCGCTTTCTGCGTATAAGTCAAAGCCGGAACAATTTTTGCCCTATTCGGCGCTTATTCGTTTTGAGAAAACCTTTCTGGATGAAAATTACCTCTCTATGTTACTGGATATTTCGGTGTCCGACGGATTTAATCCGCCGCGGTTGGAACGCAAGACACAGGTCTGGGAACGCAAGTACGGTACAAAATGCCGATGCTCTTATTTTATCTCTAAAAAACAGTTGGAATCTTTTGTTCCCGAAGATGATAAAAAGCGAATTGACAGAGAATTATTCGTCTTGCGTGATAACGGGCTGGAGTTTTTTATCAGGAACGATAATGTATATACTTCTTTTGTTGTTCCGAGCCAAAAAATAACAAAAAAATGAAAAAAATAGAGCGAATGCCCTTTACCTTTTGAAAAATATGTGTTATAATGCGGGCAACAAGACTTTTAAAGGAGTTAACCGTAATTATGAAACAGATCCGTCTGGCATTGCTCGGTCAGGGCAGAAGCGGTCGTGACATTCACGGCTTGCATCTTAAAAAAGATACCGAACGTTTTAAGGTAGTCGCTGTTGTGGATCAAATGCCGATCCGCAGAGAGAGAGCGGCTGAAGAATACGGATGCGATGTTTATGCAGATTACAAAGAGATTCTTTCGCGCGATGATATCGATCTTGTTGTAAACGCGCTCCCCAGTAATTTGCACTTTGAAGTAACAAAGGACCTTCTCGAAAACGGCTTTAATGTACTTTGCGAAAAACCCTTTGTTCCTACCGTAGAAGAATATGATATTCTTGTTTCTATAGCAGAAAGCAAGAATCTCAAGCTTCTTGTATTCCAGCAGAGCCGTTTTGCAAACTACTTCCTCAAGGTAAAGGAAGTTATTGCATCGGGCGTTCTCGGCAGAATCGTACATGTAGGTGTTCAGTTCAACGGCTTCGCAAGACGTTGGGACTGGCAGTGCTGCCTTGATCTTAACGGCGGTAACCTTGCAAATACCGGCCCTCACCCGCTTGATCAGGCTCTTAATATTCTTGATTACTATGACGGCATGCCTCAGGTATTCTGTCATATGGACAGATGTAATACCTTCGGTGATGCCGAGGACTATTGCAAGCTCATCCTCAAGGCACCCGACAGACCTATAATCGACCTCGATATCTCCTCTTGCGATGCATACCCTGCATACACATATAAGGTAGAGGGTACTCGCGGTACTCTTAAGGGCAACATGGCACATATCGATTGGAAGTATTTCAAGGAAGAAGAGGCTCCCAAACAGCAGCTCATCCGCGAAAGCCTTACCTCCGGCGAGGAAAAACTTCCCGCATACTGTGTAGAATCGCTCAAGTGGTACGAAGAAGCATGGGACGGCGATCCTCAGGCTCCCTTCATCGCGGCTGTTCAGACCTACTACGATCAGGTATATGCACTCTTTACCGAGGGCAGAGAGCACGATATCAAGCTCTATCAGGTTCGTCAGCAGCTCGCTATTATCCGCGAAGCACACAGACAGAATTTCTAA
>JAZTZF010000037.1:0-3644 GCA_045637325.1 Eubacteriales bacterium
GGAAGGTACGGCTTATAACCTCGCGCTGCTGTTCACGAGAGAGTTTGCAGAAGTTAACCGCATATCCCGAAACGCGAATAGTCAAATTAGGATAAGCCTCGGGATTCTCATAAGCCTTCAAAAGTGTTTCTCTGTTCATCACATTTACATTGATGTGATGAGCTTTTTTGGCAAAATATCCGTCCAATATCGAAACCAGATTTGTGATGCGTTCTTCCTCGGTATTGCCAAGTGCATCGGGAGTAATCGAAAACGTGTTTGAAATACCGTCTCTGCAGTCATCGTAGCTGATTTTTGCAACCGAATTAAGCGACGCAAGTGCACCGTTTTCTTCGCGATTGTGCATAGGATTCGCTCCGGGTGCAAAAGGAGCACGAGCTGCTCTTCCGTCAGGCGTAGCGCCTGTGTTCTTGCCATAAGCTACGTTGGAAGTAATCGTAAGCACCGATAACGTATGCTCGGCATTACGGTAGGCAGGAGTCTTGCGAAGCTCAACAATAAACTTGTGAGCCATGTCTTTTGCAATCACGTCTACCCTGTCATCATCATTGCCGTACTTGGGAAAATCGCCGACAGTTTTGAACTCGGTAACAAACCCGTCCTCATTCTTTAGCGGGTAGACCGATGCATATTTAATAGCACTCAATGAGTCTGCGACAACCGAAAGTCCTGCAATACCAAACGCCATAAAACGACCTACGTTAGTATCATGCAATGCCATTTGTGTTTTTTCATATGCGTATTTATCGTGCATATAGTGAATGATATTCATGGTGTTTACATAAAGCCGACTGAGCCAAGATATATAGATATCGTATCGTTCCATAACCTCTTGGTAATCGAGCTTTTCAACATCCATCACAGGCATCTGCGGACCGATATGAATACCGCTGTCGGCATCGTATCCACCATTAATAGCAATCAGCAGAAGTTTTGCCAAATTGCAACGCGCACCGAAAAATTGCATCTGTTTGCCTATCTTCATTGCAGATACACAGCAAGCAATTGCATAATCATCGCCATATACGGGACGCATGATATCATCGTTCTCGTACTGAATAGAGTCGGTGTCCGCCGAAACCTTTGCGCAGAAGCGCTTGAAATTCTCAGGAAGCGAGTTTGACCAAAGCACGGTAAGATTGGGTTCGGGAGATGAACCGAGCGTATAGAGCGTATTAAGCACACGGTAACTGTTCTTGGTTACCAAGGTTCTGCCGTCTTCGCCCATTCCGCCGACCGCCTCGGTTATCCACATGGGATCGCCGCCAAACAGTTCGTTATATTCGGGAGTGCGAAGGTGACGGGCGGTGCGGAGTTTTATAACAAAATCGTCCATCAACTCCTGCGCCGATTCCTCGGTCAGTACGCCGTTATTAACGTCACGTTCAATATAAATATCCAAAAAGGTACTGACTCTGCCCAAGGACATCGCCGCGCCGTTTTGCTCTTTAATCGCGCCGAGATATGCAAAATACGTCCACTGTATGGCTTCACGGGCATCTGCGGCGGGTTGACTAATGTCATATCCGTACATCGCCGCCATTTCTTTTAAATACCCGAGAAAAGCTATTTGCTGAAAGAGTTCCTCGTCAAGACGAACTATTTCGGTATTGAATATTTCGTTTGCAAGATTCGCTTTATCTTTTTTCTTTTCCTCAATAAGACGGTCAACGCCGTAAAGTGCAACACGGCGGTAGTCGCCTATAATTCTGCCTCTGCCGTATGCATCGGGCAGACCTGTGATAACATGGCTTTTTCTCGCCAAGCGCATTTCATCGGTATATGCGCGAAAAACACCGTCGTTATGCGTTGTGCGAAAACGAAACTCTTCTTCGATTTTGCTGTTCAGCTTATATCCGTATGCCTCGCATGCTTGCTTTACCATTCTCATGCCGCCAAACGGGTTTACACTGCGTTTAAGAGGACGGTTTGTTTGCAAACCGACAATAATTTCGTTTTCTTTGTCAATATAACCCGGAGAAAAGCTCGTGAGCGACGAAACCGTACCTGTATCTATATCAAGAACACCGCCGTGCTGGCGCTCCAATGCGAACAGCATATGAAGTTTTTCCATTATGGCGTTTGTTCTGGGTGTAGCCTTTGCAAGAAATGACGCGTCACCCGTATATTCTTTATAATTGGTCTGAATAAAATCTCTTACATTGATCTCATTCTGCCATACTCCGCTATTAAAACCGTTCCAATTCTTGTGTTCCATATTGTTCCTCCCTTTCTGACTGAAAAAAACAAGGGCAAACCAGCTTGATAACTGATTTGCCCAGACGGTCGGCATATATACTTTTACATTCCCTTGCGGTCATCCGCAAAAAATCCGTCAGTTATGTAAAAGCTGTACTTATATTATACATACCTTACGCTTGTTTGTCAATATGCGTTTATATTATTTTTATATGTAACGGCTATCACATAAATGATAGAGTTATATTTATCAGTATCATTTTTCGAGTTTTTCTTCCTTGCTCAACACCTTTTTCTGCCATGACTTTTTGTTGCATTTAGGACAACGCATCCGTCTTGTTCTATTAATATGGGCCGCCATGAGCACGTTTTTGTATGCTGGAACATATCGGTACCCGCATTTGGCACATTCATAGTAGCCTGCCGTCTGTTCAATTCTTATTGCGTAAGCAATGCCTATCGAAAACGGAATAAAACCTATAACGATAAGTACGATTCTCAACCAATCTTCCATTTGAACAAAGGCAGCAACAAATACTAAGGCGAAAAGGATTAACGATACCACTACTCCTACGAAAATCTCCAAGGAGAGTAGCCTTTTATCTGCCTGTTCTTTTTGCTTTACCATTTCGATCAGGTTGCTTTCTAATTCTTTGTTGTAGTTATCCATTAAAACTACCTCCCCACTTAATAAATCGTTTACTGTAATTCCGAGAATAGCACACAACTCGAGCATAATAGAAGAATCCGGCATTGTTTTGCCTGTTTCCCATTTCGAAACAGCTCTGTCGGTGATATTCAACATTTCTGCCAACTGCGCCTGCGTTAGATTCGCACTTTTCCTGCGCTCGGCAATGAATCTTCCGATTTTCGATTGGTCCATAGGATACCTCCTTTCGCTATCAGTATACCAAATAAGGCATAAAATAACACATACCAACGGTTGAGTGGAGAGATTTCAACCATCGGTGGAGTTATTGCAGTGTGTTTTATATACCAAATCGATTAATAATACGTCACCGGACGATAAATTAGATATTGTATTGCCTTAATTTTCTCGCAACGAAAGTAACAACATTCGTGTGCAGATGGCTTGTACAGGATTCTCTCGGAATATCATATTCTTGCTCAACAATAGAAGTCTTTAATACTTCCCATCCATCAAATATTTCATTGAGTAATGACATTATCGTTTCTGTTGGGAGATTAACTTCGAATTGCGCTTCTAAATTTTCTTTTGTCTCTATATTTGTTTCCGTAACGTTTGAATTTATTACTAGGCATACGACACCGTTTTCACGCAAGCCTTCTTTTATCTCAATTAGTTTCCGTATGAATGAACCTTCTGTATCAATGTGTTCTAATGCAGAGATTGCCATAACAAAATCATAAGAATTTTGTGGAATTTCATATTCTTCTATAGATTTTATAATTCCATTTATACT
>JAZTZF010000038.1:0-1559 GCA_045637325.1 Eubacteriales bacterium
GTTGCCGCCGTGCTGGAAAACACGGTCCGCCCGATGATGCGCGACATATATAACCGTATGCTGGACGATCTGCTAAAGCAGGATGTTTCCTCTCCTATTTTCCGACATCACATAAAAATCGTCGATAAACCCTATTACAAGCGTTCGAGCCCCTATTTGGAAACCGAGCCGAACCAAATAGTTGTAGACTATATCGCCAGCATGACCGACGATTATTTTATCGACCTGCATTCCCACCTCTTCCCCGACAGCGATCTTTCGATAGACTATAAGGGGTATTTTGATTAAAAAGCAATACAAAAGGAACCGAGCAAAAAACGCTTGGTTCCTTTTTTGATATAAATGTTTTATATGTTTATTCGAGCAGATCTTCAACTTCCTGAAATGTCGGATAACACCTTAAAACTCTCATGCTGTTTTTAACTAATGCCATTAACGAAAAGTGATTCAACTTTTCAATATTCAATATGTCTTCCTTCGAAAGATTAAATTGGGATAAATCGTTCTCGGGAATATCGTATGCATCACACAGTTCGGCAAAATACTGATCTCCCCTTTTAAAAGAAAGACGGCAACGAATATCTTTTTCGCCCTCTTTTGTCCAAACCACATCTAAAGCATAGCATTCTTCTGCCTCATTATTATCATTTATCACTTCAAAAACCGATGCGTTTACTTCGGGATCAATATTTCGATCACACTTTATCTTGACCTCTTTCAAATCATAACCATCGAATGTTTCTACAGCATATTCTATCGGGCAGTTCAAAAGTTCGGTTTGATATGTAATAGAAGCGCATTTCACCCTAAATAATGTTTGTACGCCATATTCAATGGAATCGCCTCCAGTGTTAACACTGCTTTCGTTGCTTGTGTCTGTACTTGCGTCTGCACTTTCTTCGGTGCTTACTTCATCACTTTCGCCAGTGCTTTCGTTAGTGCTTTCGTTAGTGCTTATTGTGCTGTCTACCGACTGTCCGTCGCTGTTGTCAACGGTATTACCGTTTGCACAGCTGCAAAATAGCATCGCCGTTGCAAGGATTAGCGAAACAGTAATAATCACTCTTTTTTTCATTTTCTTTGCCTCCCAAAAAATATAATAAAAAATGCGAGCCGAAGCTACGCACGAAAAACACATAAGTTCGATTGCTGCGACACAATTCTTCGACTATTGTACGAGAACGCGAAAAGAGAGATGTGCTTTTACCATAAAATAAAAACACTTCCCGTAGAAAAGTCATTATTGAATTGCGTCGCAGTTGTATTATAAGACAAAACATAATATTTGTCAATACGCTCGGTATATCGGATAAATTTCCGCCCTGCACACTATCAACAGGTTTTCGGGTGCAAAAAACAAAAAACGAGTTTCCTTATAAATAGGAAACTCGTTTTTATTTTACATATCTTTAATTATTAGCTTATTTGCCTTGTTCGAGAGCCAAGGTGACGGTGGTTGCATCGCAAACTTCGCTCGGGCCAAAGTACTGGATAGCGCCGGGGTAAACGAAGCAGGTGTTTTCTGCCCACTCTGCTCTGTTAGCCGCGAAGTATTTGAA
>JAZTZF010000039.1:0-3877 GCA_045637325.1 Eubacteriales bacterium
CACAGACTGTCAACCATAAGGAATGCCGATGAGATACTTGTGGTTAATTCCGACGGCATTGCAGAGCGCGGTACACACCAAGAGCTGTTGGATTTGGGCGGCATCTACGCAGGCTTGCATAACAAAAAAGCGTTTTAATCGGGGATTATTATAAAAGAACCTTTTTGAAAAAAGGTTCTTAAACTCCAAAAACTTTTAAAATTAAAAGAGGCTTTGTAAGCCTCTTTTTTGTTTTACCATCTGTCGTAGCGTTGGAAATAGTTCATATATTCTTGCTCGCGCGCCATACGGTCGCTGTTGTATGCGGCGATTTGGGTATCGCTTTGAATTTTTTCCATAAGCGCGTTTTGGTTGCTTATAAGATTGTTTTGCTGATAAATAGCTTTGTTTTGAGCCAAGATTGCATTGGTTTGTCGAATAGAAGAAGAAATCATATTATCACATTTAGAATTCAACGCAACAAGCTCTGAATACAAGTCGTGTTGTTTATCTATAATGGAATCCAGTTTGTCAATTATAACATCAAGTTTTTGGTTCATTTGCTCAAATTGTAATTCTTTTCTTATAAGATAATACAAACCGTCTGCGCCTTCAAGTTTTGTTGCTATGCCCAACCTAACAAACTTGTCCATATACGCAATGGGAACGATATTTCTATAATCGTCGTCTATGCCAACTGCATCATACATTTTAGCAAGCAGGGTTACAGATTGAGCAAGCTTGTTCGTTAACTGCATTAATAAATAATTAAGCGCATCCTGCCGCGCTTTGAATTTTTCTTCGTCAGCTTTTTTTGCTTCGTCGTAACGCTTGTTATATTCCTTCCTATAATCAGCGATCGCAATTTTGTATTTAAGGTGATCGGTCTCATATGTTTTTCTGGCTTTATCATACTCCGGATACAATATTTCTTCGTATTCTCTCATTTCGTTTTGATAATCTTTGTAAAGCGTTTTATATTTCAAACGGTCATCTCGCTGTATCCATATACGCCCTACCAACATACAAACGCAAAAACAGCCAAGTAATAAACATAAAAACATCTCGTTACTGAAATCTATTATATACGAAATGTTCACGATCAATATACAAGAAATAACAGCGCTGATTATTACCAAAACGCACCAATCCTTAAAACTCCATTTGTTTTCATATTCCGGCTTTTTAGGCTTCGATGGCATTGAAGGAGCTACCGGCTCTTGCGGCATGCGTCTTATATTTACATAAGGTTCTTTTTTTAACCTTGGCTTCTGTATTTCCTGAGTAACATTGAATATCGCACGGGTCATAAAATAATTGTTCTTCTCTACATCGTATATGTAAGATATAGCTTCTTTTAGGTTCGACATAGTAGCTCCTTTGCAAAATATAACATATTGTTTTATGCCTTGACATATTATATAGCAATTTGTTTTATTTGTCAATATAGCAATTTGTTTTATTTATCAATATAACAAATTGTTTTGGTTATAATGGCATTATTAATTTATGGCAGGGTGAATGCAGTGCCTTATAACGCATACAACCGAATACGTGAGCTACGCGAGGACAGGGATTTGCGCCAGCAGGATTTGGCAAAATATCTTAACTGTACTCAGGTCGTCTATTCCCATTATGAGCTTGGCAAGCGAGATATTCTTACCGAAATTCTTTGTGCCTTGGCTGAATTTTATAACACCAGCACCGATTATATTTTAGGGCGAACCGAAGAAATTAAACCCTACCCCAAAAAAGCAAAATAAAAACCGCCGAATCGGCGGTTTTTTGTTTTACATATACAGCTTTAACGTATCTTCTATCCAATAATCGAACTTGGTGTTGGGGCATAAATGCTCTAACTCCTTGAACTTTTTATAGGCATCTACACCGTCCGACGGATCGTGCCATATATCGGCAAAAACATAGTCGAAGTTGCGTTTCGGTGCTTCCTTTTCGGCAAACTCAAACGCATCGGCGCAAACGATCTCTATCTTTTCGGGGTTTACGAACGCAGGCAGGATAAGTTCCTTAAATAGTTTTATCACACTCTCGTCGCGCTCGACTATCGTAACGCTTTCCACCTCGTTCTTGCGTGCACACATGAACGCAAAATAGCCCAATCCCAGACCGTAGGTTGCCACCCTACCCTTTGCTTTTTTTATGGGTGTGCGTTGAGTTACTATTTCGTTGGGCATCATCGTCATCCATTCGCGACCGCTCTGAAGCACCGACAGGCATCTGTATTCGGCATCGAAAAAGCCTATTTGCGGTATAATTCTTCCGTCGGGAAGAGTAAGCGGATCATCGCAGACAAACGCGGTAAAGGGGGCAATGATATCCTCGCGCAGTTCCCATTCCCCTATCGATTTTCCACTGTTTATCCTTACGGCAGAATAAAAAGCATCCTCTGTAAAAATCGATTGATCGAGATGGTGCAGCATATGTACCGAATATGATTCCCACAGTTTACGGTCAAACTCGTTTTCGGTATCGAACCCCAAACAGGCACACAGCAACAAAGAAAATGATTCTGCAACCGAAAGCGAGAAGTTCTCGGTAAGTTCCTTTACCATTTCTTCGGTAACAAAATTCGGCTTGTTGTTCAGCAGTATTGCCAATCGCTCGAAAATAAGATTATTTGCTTGTTTTATCTCTTCGTACGTCATATATACCTCGGTGAAAAGACTCTTCTTTTTAGGTCTATATCAGTTTACACCCTGTTGTTAATTTTGTAAAGAAAAAGATGCCGCAAAAAATCATACAGAGCTTGCGGCATCCGAAAAATATTACAAATATTGGCGCATTTGATGCGCGAGATCATCCTCGAGTTTTATCAGTCTGTTTGCAAAACCCTTGGATACGCTGTCGGCGGCAGAATACTGATTGAGGTATCGGTGAAGCGATTTTACACCCATATTGCAGCCGTCGGTAATAAGGTCGGCAACCGTCTTGTCGGAATCGTCAAGTGCCATTTTCACATTCGTCTTTATCCAGGACATGCCCTTTGCCGCAGGCGCAGGTTCCTTTCCTTTGTCGCAATTTTCCTCGAGTTTGGTTTTGATTTCCGAGAGCAGTATCTCGTGTTGGTTACGGCAATCTGCCAAGCTGTTTCGCAATTCGTCGGATTTTACATCGGGCAATACCTCGTTTATCGAGGATACTCCCATTTTTACTCCCGCATCGCATTCACGCAGTAATTTTAAGGTATCGTTTTCTCGCATTTTTATCCTCCTGCATAATTTTTATTTATTATGCCCGTTTTGTCAGAGAAAAAACAAATACGATAAATTTTCGAACAAAAAATCGACATCCGAGGCTTTGAAATCCGCCTTAAACGATGTCGATTTTTATAGTATTTATGCGTTATGCGTTGCTTGTTTATTCGTCGTCTTCTTCGCCGATGTTGATAACCGTACGGGGTGTAATATCGCCTGCTTTGGTGAGCGCGATCTTGGTGAGCATCGGTCCGACAAGCTCGTAAATAAGAACCGCAAAAAGCGTGATGTTACGAACGATACTGCCGATAGAAGCATCGGGAAACTCGTTAGCAACGATAGCCGACATACCGAGCGCAACACCCGCTTGGGGGAAAAGTGTGATACCGAGATATTTGATAATATTGCTGTCACACTTCATGAATTTTGCGCTCCAACCTGCGCCGAAGTATTTGCCTGCCGCGCGGGTAATGATATAAATTGCGCCGATGACGATAATAATCGGATCACGGAACACCGAGAATTCCAGTTCTGCGCCCGAAAGTACGAAGAATATTACAAACAAAGGCGCTGTCCATTTGTCTGTCTTGCCCATGATTTCCTCGGAGAAGTCACACATATTGCAGAATACCGTTCCGAGCATCATACATACAAGCAGCGAGGAAAATCCGATATGTACACCT
>JAZTZF010000040.1:0-3967 GCA_045637325.1 Eubacteriales bacterium
GTGTGTATCGTTTATATGAATGGCAACCTTATCAGGAAGGTTATCGAGCGACTTGTAGCGGAAAAGATGGCGCCAGACTATATTCTGGAGCGATGCCGAAACGAGAAAATACTGCTGAGTGAGTCTTAAAAGTTTGCCCTCGTGGTGATTATCGGCGGGATAAAGTACTTTTGATATGGTTTCGGCTATGGTGTTTTCCTCGACTGCCTTGAGGTACTGCCCCTGCGAAAATGCCTCCATATTAAAGTTGTTTATATCTCTTGCCTTCCAGAGTCTGAGCGAATTGACCGCCTTGCCCACACCGCCCGAAATGAGCATATCGTAAGGTACGGCTTCTACCTCGTCATAATTCTCGTAGATGATCTCGCAATGTGTGTCATTCCATTCCTCGCGCACCTGACCGCCGAAACGCACGGTTACAGCCCTATCGTGGCGCGGAATGAGCCAATTTTGCCCATCGGGAAGCCATATATCGGGAAGCTCTAACTGTTCGCCGTCCACCAAGCGTTGCTTGAAAAGACCGTACTCATAAAGCAGGCAGTAACCGCGTGCAGGATAATCCTGCGATGCGAGCGAATCCATAAAGCAGGATGCCAATCTTCCCAAACCGCCGTTACCCAAGCCGGGGTCGGTCTCTAACTCGTAAACTTCTTCTAAATCGAAGCCCATTTTATTTAATACCTTGCGGTATTCGTCCTCGAGACCTAAATTACAGAGATTCATTTTCAGCGATCTGCCGATAAGAAACTCCATACACATATAATAGACTTGTTTAGCCTCGGTTTTTGAAACCTTATCGGTGAACTCTTTATTCCTCGTTGCAAGGATATCGCGCACCGAAAGCAGAGTCGCGTTATATATTTGGTTTATATCTGCTTCGCGTTCGTCTATTCCGAAATAACGCGAAAGTTTTGAATTAAGTGCATCGCGTATTTCGTTATGATTGTTTTTGGTTGCCATTTATAAGCTTCCTTCCGGAGAATTATAGTTGATCATACAGTTCCAAATATGATTTTGCGCTTTTTTTCCACGAAAAATCAACCTGCATTACCTTCTTGCGCAGTTTTTCGTACCCTTCGCGGTCGCTGTTATAGAACGCGCAGGCGCGTTTGACCGAATTAAGCATCTCGTATGCGCTGTATGCCGCAAACGTGAATCCGTTACCGCCGTTTTCGCAGCCGATATCTTTTATGCTGTCATACAGACCGCCCGTTTCGTGAATGACGGGCACCGCGCCGTAACGCGAGGATATCATCTGTGCAAGACCGCAGGGTTCGCTGTGAGAAGGCATTAGGAATATATCTGCCGCGGAATAAATGCGTTTTGACAGATCGCGGTTATATGTGATAAGCGCCTTGCACTTATCGGGATATCTTGCCGCCAATTTCTCGAAATATTCCTCGTAGCTTTTATCGCCTTGACCGAGTACTACAAGCTGTATGTCGTCTTTTAATATATCGTCACCCGCGAGCATGACAAGATCGAGCCCCTTGTGGCTGACGAGCCGTGATATTACGGCGATCATCGGCACGTCCCTCTCGGGTAAGCCAAGCATGCGTTGCAAGCCGGATTTGCAGATGGATTTATTATCTGTTTTCCGAGCAGAATAATTTGCAAAAATCTCCTTATCCTTTGCAGGATTATAATAATCAAGATCTATGCCGTTTAATATGCCCGAAAGCTTGAAAGAAAACATGTTGAGCACAGAATCCAGTCCGTGCGAGAATTTGGGCGAAAGTATCTCTTTTGCATAGGTGGGGCTTACCGTTGTTACCCTATCGGCACATACGACAGCGCCTTTTAGCAGATTTATACCGCCGTCATACTCCACTATCTCTTTATCCGACGGCATCAAGCCGAACACGTCGCCTAAAATAGAAAAATCGTAACTGCCCTGATACTGGATATTGTGAATGGTGAACACAGCCTTTATATCGGCGTAGCGTTCGTCGAGCTTTGCGTAACACTGTTTTAGATATATCACGCTGAGCGCGGCATGCCAATCGTGTGCATGGAGTATATCGGGGAAAAAGCCGATATCCGGCAGTATCTCGAGCGATGCGCGGCAGAAAAACGCAAATCTTTCGGCATCGTCAAACTCGCCGTAGAGCATATTTCTTTTGAAATAATATTCGTTATCTATGAAATAGAAGGTAACGCCTCTATAGACATATCTGAAAACACCGCAATACTGAGAACGCCAAGACAGGCTGATATATTTCGAACACACGAACTCGAATTTTTCGCGGTATTGTTCCGAGATAGTCGAATAAAGAGGCATTATCACGCGGATATCGTTATCGCTCTCCTCGGTCAATGCCGCAGGAAGCGACCCTATAACATCACCCAATCCGCCCGAGGAAGCAAACGGAAGTGCCTCTCCGGCGACAAATAATATTTTCTTCATACTATGATTCCTTTACATTATATGCGGTCGGGCACCGAGAAACACCCGAATAAATCAAACGTACGAGCCTTTATCTATAAAGAACGGTCTCGTCTCGTGCCCAGAAAGCACACGGCCGTCGCGGATGACGACGTTTTTGTCGGTTATGACACAGTTCAGATATACGTTTTCACCCGTCAGCGTATCCTGCATTACTATACTGTTCTTGATATGGGTATTCTTGCCGACCTTTACGCCGCGAAAGAGTATCGAGTTCTCTACCGTTCCCTGAATAACACAGCCGTCGGCGATGAGCGAGTTGCGTACTATTGCTCCGTCTATATATGAAGTCGGTGCCGAATTGCGAACCTTGGTAAATACGGGACGGTTGCGAACCCCGAAAAGCGAACGGCGGATATCGGGATCTAACAGATCCATACTGCAACGGTAATAATCGCCCAGCGAGCGCACGGTTGCAAAATAGCCGTCTAATTTGAAAGCGCGCATATCGTGATGACTGCAATTACGGACAAGTATATCTTTTGTAAAACTGGTATAACCGTGCGCTATTGCATCGGAAATAAGCTCCTCGAGATACTTCCTGCCGACAACCAGCAATCTTACATAAACGTCCTCGAAACCGCTTTTTAAACCCGAATAGTCACTTACGTCGGTAACACGGCCCGATTCGTCGGTCTTGACCACCGTAACGGCACGGTTATTATCCTGCGAAACATAACTGCTCTTGACACCGAGCGTGATCTCGGCACCCGTTGAGATATGCTGTTCTATCATTGCCGACAAATCGAGATTGCATACCGTATCGCAATCCGAAAGAACGACAACGTCCTCCTTGCATTCCGAAATAAACTCGCGAATGCTTATAAGCGCCTCGAGGCGTGTGCTGTACAAGAAATTGCTTGCATTGGCAAATGCGGTAATATAGGGCGGCAATATTTTGATACCGCCGTGACGGCGCGCCAAGTCCCAATCTTTACCCGAACCGATATGGTCCATTAACGACTGGTAGTTATAGTGAGTGACTATACCGACGTGGTTTATGCCCGAGTTAACCATATTTGAAAGCGCAAAATCTATAAGGCGGTAACGGCAGCCAAACGGCACCGACGCCATGGTGCGCTGTTTTGTAAGCTCGTGTACGCTTTTTTCGTTAATGCTCGAAAAGATAATGCCTACTGCGTTCATTACATTACCTCCTTATTCGCGGACAGCTCCGAAAGCTTTACTTTATCGCATATTATCCCGTCGGGAACGGTTGCACCGTCGGGCACGGTCAAGCCGCCGCCGACAAGCGTGATTCCTTTTGAAAAAACGATCTCCTTGCCTATTACCGCGCCCTTTCCGACAACGGTATCGGTATCTATTATGGAATAATCAACAACCGAATCGGATTTTAGCGTGACATTGCCGAGTATAACGCTGTCGCGCACGATCGCGCCGCGCTCGACAACAACACCTGCGGAAAGCACAGAATTTATAACCGTTCCGTATATCTCACAACCCTCGGTTATTACCGAATTGTTTATTACCGCGCCTTGTCCGACGAAATGGGGCGGCAGG
>JAZTZF010000041.1:0-12355 GCA_045637325.1 Eubacteriales bacterium
AGAGAGATGGTAGATGCCGCGGGAAAAGAAAAGGGCGAGGAAATAATGAGCATGCTGCGTGAACGAGGTGTTGATATTGGACGGTGATTTTGCCGAGAAGCTCAAAAAAGTGCTTTCCGACCCCGAAGCGATGTCGAAAATCACGGCAATAGCATCGGGTCTGGGTGCATCTGCTCCTATGAGCGCGACTGCGTCCGAACCGGTGCCGCCAAGCGAGCCCGAAACGACGACAACGCAGTCTGCCTCTGCTACACCCCTGCAACAGGATGCACTGCCTGCACTTATGCAGGGTATCAACACGAGCGGCGATCCGCGCATTTCCCTGCTGGCGTCGTTAAAACCGCTTCTTCGGGAAGAAAAACGCGACCGAGTGGATGCGCT
Organism: Eubacteriales bacterium; assembly: GCA_045637325.1. Lineage (GTDB taxonomy): Bacteria > Bacillota > Clostridia > Oscillospirales > CAG-382 > Coliplasma. Next base: position 382 of record JAZTZF010000041.1, read on the forward strand.
TGCAAGAGCGCTCACGCTTGCATCGATGATGAAAAACTTTAGAAAGTGAGGGTGAGAATTGTACAGCAGAGATTTCGGCGGAATAAAAAGCGACGGCCAACTCTACAATTACGAACGCGAGTATAACGAATCGCGCAACAGAAACTCCTCTGTCGATGAGTATGAATACAGAAACGAGCGCGAATACGAGCACCATGAGCCGACACCGTGCGAGAAGCCCAAAGGCGTTCGTCTTGATTTCCTGCGCAACATGCGGCTTGACGATCTGATACTTATCGGAATCGGACTGTTGCTGTTGCTCGATTCCGACGGTGATAACGATATTTTCGTGTTACTTATCGCGCTTTTATTTATTTTCTGAGCGTTCTTCTTTTTTCGTTTCTTCTATAAGAAACGTTATAAACTTGTCTACCGTTTTCCGTTCCTTTAACGGGAGCGAGCGGTATTTGTCGATAGGACTTTCGGGCATATCGGCATTCTCGCGGAGAGAAAGTGAATCACCTGCGTGGATACCTGCGGCGAACATCAGATCCTCAAGATCTATTTCGCCGAAAGCGTGGGATGCGACCTTTCTGATAAGCTTGGGACGCGGGGGGTTCTCCTGCGTTCCGAGCGCAAGCTTTCGCATCTGCACGTAGCTTATGTCGCAATCTGCGGCAAACTGACGCCAGGAGCGAACCCCTTTTGCCTCGGCAAGCAGCATAGCGAATATTTTTTTATTCCATCTGTTGTTTTCTGCCATATTGTGTATCCTTTGTTGTTTCCGTCAAGCCATACGTTTGCCTTCGAGCGCGGCACCTATTACGGTACCGTAAGCGGCATTTTCGGGAATAATTATATTTACGTCAAACATTTTTTGGAGCTTGTCAAAAATTTCCTTTGCCTGAGGTAGTATAGCAAGATTTCCTATCAGTACAATATCTTTTATACCCTTGGTTCTTGCTGTGAAAATAGCCATCATGGCGATCGTTTCGAAAACCATATTAAGCAGCCCGAGCGCGATATCCTCTCTCGACGCAAGGTCGCTCACCTTTCCGAAATTCGATGCGGTGGCGTTGTTAGAGAGCGTGGGGCTGATGTCGTTTTCGGTAATATCCGAAATGCGCAGGTCGATCTTTGACAGGTCGCCGTCGAGCGCAAGGTTTGCGACGTTTTGCACCGAATGTATGCCGATCAGCTTGCCTGCAAGTCCGACCAGCGTGCCTCCGCCGACACCCGTACCACCCAAATGCAGGTATTCCTTGGTTTTTGCGTTTGAGTAGACGTATGCGGTGCCGGTACCCATGCTTACGACGATAGCCTCGTCGATCCCGCTGAGATAAAGACCGCCTCTGCCGTTGGCAAGAAATTCATTTACGTGAAAAGTGGGTATGCCGTATATATTTTCTCCCAAAAAGGAAGAGCCTACGCCGGTAACCATTATTTTTTCGATATTTTGAAGCGAGATATTGTTATTGTTTGTCAGCTTTCCGAATCCGCCGTAAACCGAGGCGATAGGATCGTTTGCTTTTACAAGTTCGGGGCACAATAGTTTTTCGCCGTCGAAACCGACTATTTTCGTTGTGCTTCCGCCGACATCAATACCAACGATTATGCTCATAATATATCCTCTGTTTCTTTTAGTAAACATCATTCAACATCTAAGTGTATATCTTTTTTGCTGTTTTGTCAAATTATTTTTTGTCAAATCCCTTTTCAACCAAAGATTTTTGTGATATTATAATACTGAGGTATAATAGTTAGAACTGTTTGGAGGGCTGTCGATGTATAACAGCGATGAATTAAGTCTGTTTTTTGCAAAAGCAAAAAGCGGTCATTGCTCGCACGCATATATCATCGACGGAGCAAACGGTATCGGCAAGCTCGGTTTTGCGCTCGAGTGTGCGCGCGCCATGCTTTGTACCGAGTCGGACAAGCCCTGCGGTTACTGCTCGAACTGCACCAAGGTGCTTACCGACGCGCATCCCGATATATTTATTATCGGGCGCGAGAAAACGGCGTCTATTGCCGATGTGCGCGAGCTTATACGCAGATCGTCGTTAAAGCCCAACGATTCCGACAAGCAGATTTTTATTGTCTGCAACGCAGGAAAAATGCGGGAGGATTCTCAAAACGCACTTTTGAAACTGTTTGAGGAACCGCCCGAAAGCGTGGCTGTGTTTTTGCTGACCGAGAGCAGGGCATCGCTTCTGCCGACGGTTCTTTCGCGCGGACAGCGCATACATCTGGACGGACTGCGCGACAGCGAAATATCCGAGACCCTGCGTGAAAAGTATCCCAAGACCGACGCACGCGAGCTTTCCGCCGCGCTTGATATTGCAGGCGGAAACCTCGGGGAGGCAGAAAAATATCTGTCGAAAGAGAGCATGTCGGTTAGGGCAAAAGCCGAAAAACTGTTTGCGCTCGCATTGGGGAAGAAAAGCTACGAACTGGCAAGCGCGCTGATTTCCCCCAAGTACAAACGCGAACAGCTTAGCGCAATACTTTGCGAGTTTGCGGTTCTTGTAAACGAAGCAGAAAAATCAAAATACAACCTGCCGAATGCGCGTATCCCAAAAGACACAGAGCTGTCCGCCATGATAGGGAACGCATCGAAACGCGCACTTGCGCGTATGGGCGAGGCGGCGTGCGTTTGTATGATCTCGCTCGAAAACAACGCGAATGTTACAGCCGCGGCATCGAAACTGTCGATCGATCTGCTTAGCGCGGCGTCAAGATAAATCATAGGAGATAAAAATGAACAATAATAACGAAGTAAATAACGAAAAACGAGAAAATCCGCAGGGCGAAAAACGCAACGGCAACCGTTCCGGCGGAAAACCCTACTACGGAAACAACCGCCGCGGCAGACACGGCAAGCATCACGGCCATCCTAAGCCTAAGCACGATAATATAAAGCAGGGCGAAACTGCTTTAAATCCCGAGCTTCAGGATGCAGCAAAAAAGACCGAATCTGCCGTTGGCGAATCTGCACCTACGGCTAACAACGATAACGGCAACGGATATAATAACCGCCGCGAGCGTTTTAATCAAAAGAAAAAAAGTGCCCCGACGGAAGAAACATTCGGCGTAGGCTTTGTTCCCGAGCCCGAACCCGAGCGTAAATATATGTTCGATTACGATCCTCAGGAATATCCCGAAAAAAAGGATGAGGAAAAGAATATCGAGGTTATCGGCATCCGTTTCCGCAACGGCAGTAAGATATATTATTTTTCGCCTGCCGATATAAAGTTCGAAAAAGGCGAGCACGCTATTGTAGAAACCGTGCGCGGTATAGAATACGGCGAGGTGGCTCTCGGGAACAAGATGGTTGGCGAATCCGAGGTGGTTTTCCCGCTTAAACCCGTGCTTCGCAAGGCCACTGTCGAAGACGATCAGCGCAATATCGAAAACCGCAAGCTCGAGGAAAGCGCAAAGCCGATCTGGTACGAAAAGGTGGCAAAGAACGGCTTGGATATGCAGTTGGTCGATGTCGAATATACCCACGATAACGCAAAACTCTGTTTCCACTTCACTGCCGACGGCAGAGTGGACTTCCGTGAGCTTGTAAAAGATCTTGCGAGCGTTTTCCGTACGAGAATCGAACTGCGTCAGATAGGCGTGCGCGACGAGGCAAAGCTTTTCGGCGGATTGGGAAGCTGCGGAAGACCGTTTTGCTGTAACACCTTCCTGCCCGATTTTGCACAGGTTTCGATAAAAATGGCAAAAGAACAAAACCTGTCGCTCTCTTCTTCTAAAATAAGCGGTTCTTGCGGCAGACTTATGTGTTGTCTGCGTTTCGAGCACGACACCTACGAGAGAGAATACGCCACCTTCCCCAAGGTGGATACGATAGTAGACACTCCCAAGGGTAGGGGCGTTATAATAGAAAGCAGTTTTCTTACGGGAAGAATAAAGGTCAAAATGAACAATGACCAGTCGATCAAGGTGTTTGGCAAGACCGAGCTTAAACCTATCGGTATGATAAAGGTCAAGGATGATGTGAGCGAAGACCTTAAGCAGTTGGAAGATAAATAAAAACAAAAAGCTGTCACAATTTTTCGGAACTTGTGACAGCTTTTTTATTATCCGTATATTTTGGCTTTGATAAACCTTGCGTTGGCAGGGCAGTTTGTATTAAGAACAGCCATGCCGCGTATCATTGCCGGAGAGAAGGAGCCGGGGCAGGGAACGCGAGCCTCGTCGGTGGAATATGACATGTATGTCAACACATTCCATATCATCGACTTCAAATCGTCTTTCGGCATATTTGTGGTAATGTAGGGGAGGGTTGTCTTGAGCAAAGCGTGAAGCTCCGAGAGCGATTTGCCCTTGCAGTTGTTAAAAAATTGGGCAAGAAGATCGCGCTGATGAAGTGTTCGTGAAAAATCGGCATTCGAGAAATTTCGGTTTCTGGCGTAGGTTAACGCCTCGTATCCTGTAAGGTGAATTTGGCGTGTGCCGTCTATGGCTTGCTGTTTGGTCAACCCCGAAAGTTCCTTGAATTTGACAAAATGGTTATAATTATTTTCGTTTACAGTAATAGTTATACCGCCGATAAGATCGACCGCCTGCTGGAACGCACTGAATCCCACCGATGCATAATAGTCGATATCTATGCCGAAATCATATTCGATGGTTTTGATCAAAAGCGCAGGTCCGCCAAACGCAAATGCGGCATTGATACGGTTACTGCCGTATCCGGGTATAGGAACATAACTGTCACGCATGAACGAGGTGAGCACTATGCGCTTTTTGAGATTATTTATCGAAAGAAGGATCATGGTATCGCTTCTCGAGTTTTTGCCGCTCATGGAATCGACGCCGACAAGCAGGATATTAATAACCTCCTTCTCGTACACATCGGAAACATATTCTCCGTCGAAAAGTCCCTCTATTATTTCGTAATTGGGCTCATAAGGAGGCTCGGGAGGAGGGGGTACATAGTTTCCGCCCGAACCCGAACCGCCGCCGGAACCACTGCCCGAACCCGAGCCGCTGTTGCTCGAATCAAGGTTGTAATCGGATTCGTTAAAATCGGCTTCGGGATCCGAGAAGTTCGAGAAATCTATATCCCACTCGTATTCTTCTTCGAGATAATCGGAATACTCCGATTCGGTCATCGACCATTCCTCCTCAACGCTGACAAAGGAAATGTAGTCAAGAGTGTTATCAATAAAAATATTTGCCGCCACAAATGCGCCAATTACGGTCAGCAGTAGCAGTCCAAATATAGAAAGCAGTACTATAAGAACGATTCTGCCCGCTTTCTTCTTTTTGGGTTTTGGCAGAACCTCTTCCGAAACGGTTTGGTTATTCTCGGACATTTATTTCGCCTCTACTTTTTGTCCCGAAAACTAAATTTTCGGGCGTATTTATAAAAAACAGATTCAAGCGGATATTCTCCGCTTGAATCGATTATAGCATCTATTCTGTTTTTTGTCAATTAGCTCATTTTACCATATTGTTTTCTGCCATATAGTCTTCGATACGGCACAAAAGCTCTGCGGCATCGGCTTTCGTAAGCGTTTGAGTGGGCTTGAGCTTGTCAAAAAATCCCGCGTTCGAAGCTGCCATCATGGCACTGTAGAGCACATCCGAACCGTCGGTCGATGCGCTGTCGGATTTCGCACTCGGAAGATCAAGCGCGGCGGCGATCATGTATGCGGCATCGGATACGGTTATCGTATCTTTGGGCGAAAACGAACCGTTTTGGAGCTGTATCAACCCTTTTTCCGCCGCCGCGGAAAGATAGCCTTTCAGTCCCGAAGAAAGTCCGTTGTCATCGGTTACTGCGCTGTCGGCTACGGCGACGATGTCGGCATCCTGCCCCGAAACATTCATCACCATCACAAGGAAATCTATTTTGCTTACCGGTTGATCGGGGTCGAAGAAATACTCGCCGTTTTCGTATCGGTAGACCATAATGTCGTCACTGCACATTCTGTGCGCGTAAAGATGCATCATGTTGTCTTTCATGTCGGCAAAGTATAATTGATTTTCGTTTTTAGACACACTTATTTCGAGCGTGGCAGGCTCCGAAACGGCACCGAAACGGTCTGTCACGGTGTATACCATGCTGTCCCTGCCCGAAAAATCCTCTTCGGGAGTATAGATAACCGATCCGTCGGCAGAAACGCTTATAAATCCGTCTGTCGGGTAGGTGATAACTTTTATCGTGTATTCGTCGCCGTTAGGCTCGTTTATTTTCAGTGCGCTTTCACAAGAAATTCCCGAAACCGCCGATAATTTGCTGTCGAGCGCGATAGGCGGCGAGTTTACGGTATCCGAGAATACCATTTCGCAATTAAGTTCTCTGCCGTCAAACCCCTTGCTGTCGCAACTAAAACGGAAGTTTGCCGAATCGCAGCTCGAGCTGGGAACGAATTTAAGATAATTTAACGATCCCGTGGGCAGAGTCTGCCCTTTTGTAACGGCGACACCGTTAAATATAAGCGTGCCGAGGTTGCTTTCGGGTAGTTCTGTTACGGTGATATAGGTCACGGGCTCTCCCAACAGATCGCTGAGATCGGATTCGGCAAAACCTGTGATCTCGCCCTTTTCGCCGTGCTTGATAAGCGTCGTCTGCTTTTGCAAAAGCGAAAAGGCGGGAGGGCGGTCGTTGCCCGGATTTTCGGGCGTGCCGTTGGTGCAGGCGGCAAGCGAGAAAGCGAGCAGGACAGATAATAACAACATAATCGGTTTCTTCATAATCAAACCATCCTTTTGGAATCTTGTCGTTATATAAATACACAAGAACCTAAAATATTATGACAAGATACTTATAGCAGAAAACGAAAATTATACATATAATAAGCGCCGCAGGCATTGCGTGTTCGATTCTTTTGTGCTATAACAATATTAGCTTACTATTAAAATAATATTCACAACAATAGTAGGAGGTTTTTTATGGAAAAGATAATTACAATCGAGAATCTTCGCAGTTTTGCCTATTGCAACAATCATATCTGCAAAAAACCTATCAAAGGAATAGTTCTGTCGTTTTTCGGGTTGAATGTATCTGTAATGTATAACGAAGATACCGAAGACGGCATCAGATATGCCGAGCAGGGGATACTTTATTTAGTTCCGTACGAAAACCCGTGGTCTTGGATGAACAAGCAGGCTGTCGATTATGCCGACGAGCTTGTAGAAGTACTTTTTAAGGCGTATGATCTCCCCGAAAATCTGCCGATCGTTTCTACCGGCGGAAGTATGGGTGGGTTGGCGGCACTGGTTTATACAGCCTACGCAAAACGCACACCCGTTGCCTGCGCGGCAAATTGCCCCGTGTGCGACCTGCCTTATCATTTTACCGAGCGTCCCGACCTTCCGCGCACGCTCTACAGCGCGTTCGCAAGCTATAACGGCACTTTGGAAGAGGCTATGCGTACCGCTTCGCCTTTGCATATCGTTGATAATTTGCCTACCGATTCCGAATATTTTATTTTCCATTGCGAAGAAGACAAGTCGGTCAACAAACAAAAACACAGCGACCGTTTTGTAGAAAAATTGAAAATAAATCATAAGACAGAATATTATGCCGTTCCCGAAAGAGGTCACTGCGACCTTACCGACGAAATGCGTGCAAAATACAACGAGTGTATCCTTAAAACAATAGAAGACCGAACATAACGGAGGGCTTTACAAGTGCGTGCAGTAATCGCCATCGACTCGTTCAAAGGGAGTCTTACCTCTATGCAGGCGGGCAACGCCGTAAAAGAGGCGATATTACAAGTAAATAACAACGCAGAGGTTTTTGTGCGCCCCTTGGCAGACGGCGGAGAGGGTACCGTGGAGGCGTTGTCTAGCGGACTTGGCGGAAAGATTATCGAAATCACTGTGACAGGACCGATCTTGCGCCCCGTCAAAGCAAAATATTGTATTTTGCAGGATAATTATACCGCCGTTATCGAGATCGCGTCGGCGGCAGGGATAACGCTTATTTCGCGTGAGGAACGAAACCCGATGGAAACCACCACCTACGGCGTGGGGGAGATTATAAAGGACGCAATAAGTAAAGGCTGTCGGAATTTTATAATCGGTATCGGCGGCAGTGCCACCAACGACGGCGGCACGGGTATGCTTAGCTCTTTGGGGTTTGAGTTCTTGGATAAAAACGGCAATAAAATCGATTTGGGCGCAAAAGGGCTCGAGCATTTGCACTCGATATCGGCAGAAAATGTCGTGAAAGAACTCAAGGATTGTAGGTTTCGCATAGCCTGCGATGTCAAAAATCCGCTTTGCGGAAAGAATGGCTGCAGTTATGTTTTTGCTCCGCAAAAGGGTGCTACATTGGGAATGATAGAAAAAATGGACGGCTGGCTGTTAAATTATGCCAGTGTAGCCCAAAAAACCTTTCCCGATGCAGATATCAACCACCCCGGCGCAGGTGCGGCAGGGGGATTGGGTTTTGCCTTCTTAACCTTTACAAACGCCGCTTTGGAATCGGGCATTGATATTGTTTTGGAACAAACCAAACTGGAAGAATATATAAAAACGGCAGATATAGTCGTAACCGGAGAGGGAAGATTGGATTCGCAGACGGTTATGGGCAAGGCTCCTATCGGCGTTGCTAAACTTGCAAAAAAACACGGCAAAAGGGTTATTGCCTTTTCGGGCTGTGTAGCCGAGGGTGCCGAGATATGCAACGATCACGGAATAGATGCATTTTTCCCTATAATGAGATCGGTAGTGACTTTAGAACAGGCATTAAATACAGATAACGCATACAAAAATCTTGTGAGCACGGCAAATCAGGTTTTCAGACTGATAAATATTTGAATATAAATCAAGGAGGTGGGGGTAATGGAAAAATGTTTTGTTGCGGTCAGCGGCGGCGTAGACAGCGCGGTTGCTCTGCTTTTGCTTAAAAATCAGGGTTATTCGGTCGAGGGTATAACCATGCGCGCGTTCGGAAAAGAGCTTGTCCCTGATGCCTCGGATAAAGAGGCAAACGATGCAAAACAACTTTGCGATTCGCTCGGCGTGCCGCACCGTTTGATCGATCTTTCGGATGAGTTTTATAAACGCGTCGTCGGTGATTTTATAACCTCCTATGCAAACGGAGAGACCCCTAACCCCTGCATAGTTTGTAACCGATATATAAAATTCGACGCACTTGCCGATACCGCTTTTTCCCTCGGTGCACAAAAATACGCAACCGGACATTACGTAAGAATAAAAAACTGCGGCGACAGACGTGTTATCGTCCGCGCCGCAGATCCCGATAAAGATCAGAGCTATATGCTTTGGAGTCTTACCTCACAGCAGGTTTCGAGTTTCGAAGCCCCGCTTGGTGAATATACAAAAGAAGAGGTGCGTTCTATCGCGCTCGAAAACGGCATTGCCGTTGCAAACAAGGGCGACAGTCAGGATATCTGCTTTATCCCCGACGGCGATTACCGTGCTTTTCTCGACCGCGTTGCAGGAAAAACCGATAAAGAAGGCGATTTTGTGCTGGCAAACGGTCAAAAGCTCGGCAGACACAACGGTCAAAGGTGTTACACGATCGGTCAGCGCAAGGGGCTTGGCATAGCCTATACCGAACCGCTTTATGTTATAGGCAGAGATATCCAAAATAACCGCATAATATTGGGGAAAAACGAACAGCTTTTCACCAACCGCTTCACGGTTCGGGAGGCTTCGTTTTCTGCCTGCGATTTCCCGAGCGGCGCGTTTGATTGCGAAACACGCATTCGCTACCGCGCGCCGTTTGTAAAATCACGGCTTACCCCCATCGGTAACGGCAAACTGCTTGTCGAAACCGACGTTCCGGTACGCGCGGCAACCGCAGGTCAATCGGCGGTTTTCTACGACGGCGATACTCTGCTCGGCGGCGGCATAATAGATGCCGTTTAGAAGCATTTTTCGCGCTTGTTTTTGCAACTTTCGGTATTTCCGCAACGGTAGCAAAGCTCGTTTTCGCAGTAGTCTTTCTCAAAAAATTCAACAATGTTGTTTATAGTGGTTTCTGCGATATTGTTCAGTGCTTCCTCGGTCAAAAACGCCTGATGCGAGGTTACAAGTACGTTCGGCATCGAGATAAGGCGTGCCAAGGTGTCGTCGTCCATAATATGACCCGAGTAATCCTCGAAGAACACGTCCGATTCTTCCTCGTACACGTCAAGACATGCCGCACCGACACGGCGTGATTTAATTCCGTTCAGCAACGCTTCGGCATCGATCAGCGCACCGCGCGAGGTGTTTATGATCACAACACCCTTTTTCATCTTATTTATTGCCGATTCGTCTATCATGTGGTGTGTTTCTTCGGTGAGCGGACAGTGCAGCGAGATGATATCGCTCTTTTCGAATATTTCATCGAGCGAAATATAGTTTATCAAGCTGTCCTTGGCAGGGAATTTGTCATACGCGATAACGTTCATTCCGAACCCTTTGCAGATATCAATAAATACTCTTCCTATCCGTCCTGTTCCGATCACACCGACTGTTTTTCCGTGAAGGTCGAACCCCGTCAGGCCCGCAAGGCTGAAGTTGTGGTCTTTTGTGCGGATATACGCCTTGTGTATACGGCGGATAGAAGTCAAAAGCATTGCAATGGCGTGCTCGGCAACGGCATAGGGGGAATATGCAGGCACGTGGAATATATGCAACTTTCCGTATGCATGGCGCACGTCTACGTTGTTGTAGCCTGCGCAACGCAAAGCAACCGCTTTCACTCCCATGGCGTGCAGCTTATCTATAACGTCGGAATCGACCGTATCGTTTACAAAAACGCAAACGCCGTCGCAACCGTCGGCAAGCGATGCGGTGTCGTGATTCAGCTTGGTTTCGAAAAACTTAAATTCTATCCCCGCGCTACCGCCGTACTTTTCGAAGGAAGGTATATCATAAGATTTTGTATCAAAAAATGCGAATTTCATATATAAACCTCCTATATATGTTCTTCTGATTAAATTATACCCGTTTTTTTGAATTATCCGCGTTGCAAAAGCAACGTTATAAAAATCATGCAAATAAGGAGAGAAAACAATGCTCGAAACAAGGGGATTAACAAAAGTATACCGCCCCAAAAAAGGTGTGCCGGTAACAGCTTTGTCATCGGTCAGCCTAAAGTTCCCCGATACGGGAATGGTGTTTCTGCTCGGCAAATCGGGCAGCGGCAAATCCACGCTTTTGAACCTGCTCGGCGGATTGGATAAATACGACAGCGGCGAAATAATCATAAAAGGCGTTTCGTCAAAGGATTTCAGACAAAGCCATTTCGATTCCTACCGCAACACGTACGTCGGGTTTATATTTCAGGAATATAACATTTTAGAGGAATTCAGCGTCGGTGCAAACATAGCGCTTGCGCTTGAACTGCAGGGCAGAAAGGCAACCGACGAGGAGATAAACAAGATTCTTGCCGACGTTGACCTTGCAGGTTACGGCGCGCGCCGTCCGAACGAGCTTTCGGGCGGACAGAAGCAACGCGTTGCTATAGCGCGTGCGCTGGTTAAGAATCCGAAAATAATCATGGCGGACGAGCCGAGCGGCGCACTCGATTCGGCAACCGGAAAACAGGTTTTCGAAACGCTCAAAAAGCTCTCGAAAGAGAAACTCGTGCTTGTCGTTTCGCATGACCGCGATTTTGCCGAGACTTACGGCGATAGGATCATCGAGCTCGGCGACGGTAGGGTTATAAGCGATACGACGGTAAGCGAGGAATCGGTAGAAAACTCGGAAAAAGGGATTTATTTTGAGGGTACGACAGCAAAAATACCTGCAGACTACCGCCTTACCGAGGAGGACAGAATTGCAATTAACGCCTACCTCGATAAACTTGCAAACGGCGGTGATCTTGAGTTTACGGCTGCGCGTGCCAATCGAAAATTTGCGCCTACAGAGCAGGACAAAATAACAACCAACGACAAATCGCCGTTCAAGCTGATCAAATCCAAACTTATGCTTAAACACGCCTTCAAAATAGGCGCAAGCGGACTCAAGCACAAGAAATTCCGCCTCGTTATGACGATTTTCCTTTCCTGCA
>JAZTZF010000042.1:0-3454 GCA_045637325.1 Eubacteriales bacterium
GTATAACCCGTCCGTAACCGCGCTCGACCATCGGAGGTATCAAGCGGCTGTTTATATCGATAGAAGCAACGGCATTAAACTTAAGCGCGTAGTTCCAATCCTCGGCACCGCCCAAATGGTTTCGGCTGATTAACGAACCGCCGACGTTATGTACAACAACGTCGAACACTCCGTATTTTTCCAATAACTGATCGGCAAAAACGCTTGTGTCGCATTCCATTATGTCCATCACCTCGTAGGCGAAGGACGCCGCGCCCAAAGATAGCGCTTCTTGCGCAACTTCTTTCAACAAATCTTCTGATCTGGCAACGGCAACAATGTTTGCAACTTCATTTGCAAATCCGCAAACAATACCTCTGCCGATACCTTTGCTTGCACCGACAATTAACACTTTTTTATTTTTTAATCCGAGTTCCATATATACTCCGAATCTAATGCGATGATTAATATATATATTTATATTATTTATATCATATATAAAATTAAAAAGCAATAGCAAACCTCTCGAAATGTTTCTCATTTGTTAATTTTTTGTAAGAAAATGGAAAAAGAAATATGAAATTAATTACCAAAATGGCTTGATTCAGCCGTGAAAAGTAGTTGAGATACAAAAAAGGCTACCGTAAGAATTGCGCTTACGGCAGCCTCGATATTTTGATGAAATAGTAATATTTAAGAAGTCGAAAAATCATTATAATTTTCGCTGTTATTGCTTCTTTTTGCGGGTGAACAGAAGCGTTATAAACGGTATGCACATGTATACAATAACCACCAAAACCGTGTATAGCGTCGGAAGGTTTGAGTATATATTCTGAAGTGGTTGAATCGGGATATTATACGGTTCGCGTAGATTCATTAGGTTGCATTCGAAAATGGAGTTCATTATAATCGCAGGGATAGCAAAAGTTATAACGAACATCGCATAGCTTACAAATGAGTTTTTGTCTAATTTCGGCTCGTTTAACAAGAGGGTAATGCCGACAAAAATCATTAGCGAATGATAAAACATACTGTATAGCGAAAAATAATGCCATATCGGGAATATCATAAGCGAGGTGGTAGGGAATACAAGAAACGCCATTCCCGCAAAAGGACATCCGTATACGATAAAAGCCTCGCCCACTTGTTTTAAACGATTCTTTCCGTATCCTGCCATCCATAGTGCGAAAATAAACAAACCGCAATAGGAAAGAGGAAACCATGCATCGAGATAATAATCGCCATATATAAAGCTGTGAGATATTTTAATTATTTCGAGAATACTCAAGGTAACTGCGCCGGTGCGAATTAGCCTGAGTTTGTTTAGTTTCAGGGCACTTTTTCTGAAAAAGATCAGTAATGAAGCAACGATGGTTATACATATCAAGGTTGCAACAATATGATCTGCCGTAAACATACCGCAGGGTTTAAATCTGCCTTGCGGAGCAAAAAAGTAATAACCCAAATGGTATTCGGACCCATGCGGCATAGATGATCACCTCTTTGAATTATTCGTTAATGTTGATGCGTATGCCATTTACCTCAACATCTCCATCGGCGCGGATAAGAAGATATTTTGTACCGTCGATAATGCGTGTTTGCACGAGCTCGCTGCACTCGGGACTTACTTTAACGGTAACTTCGGGGGTCTTTACCTCGAATTTTTTTATGTCTATTATATTCGACGGATGGAGTGATGCCGTCGCGCCCAAACCGTCCTCGAACCTTTCTGAGAATGCACCGATTGCATCCTCTTTAACACCGCCGAAACGCAACAGTGTTCCCATGTCTTTTGAGGAGAGTGTAAGCGGCTCATCCTCTTTGTTTGCCTTGTGATCGGCAGTAAGCTCTATAAGCTGTGCCTGCATGGATTGTACAAGCTCAAGACTGCATTCTTCGGCAACGGTATTATTGAGTATCTCGGCAATGCTCATCGCCTGTTCGGTTGCAGGAATAGGTATTTCGGTCTTGAAAATTGAATCTACAAATTCCTCGTGTGCCAGAGAAACATCTCTTGTGTAGAACAAAGCGCCGTAAATATTGGATGTTCTTGCATCAAACGCGGGGAACATAAAACCTATCTCGGGAGAACCCATTATAGAGTCGCGGATGATATTCTTAAAACGGCTTTCGGAAATATTATAGCCCAAGGAAGGCTTAGATGTCTTTATGGGACACACTGCGCAGAGTATATATGAAAAAACTTCGGAAGATTCGCCTTTTTCTTGGTTTTCATCGAAAGTGAACAAATCATATTTGTCATTTGCCAGCAGTATAAAATAACTGCCTTCAATGTCGATGGATTTAATTGCTTTTTCGTAAAACGATTTTACTGCGTCGTTATCCGAAAGAGAAGAGGAACGCAGTACCGAAAGGAGCTTGTGTTCCTCGCTTTCCAAAACCTGTTGGTTAGAAGAAGAGATATCTATAAGATTTCTGCCGATAGAACCGGACAGGGATTTTCGTAAAAGCGAAAGTATCTCTTCGGCCTCGTCATTGGATATAAGACCGAGCATTTGGTCAAATTCCGAAATAATTACATGCTTTTCGTTAACATAGCATCCGCGTATGCGTCCTATGTTATTTTTTTCGGGGCGCAGTCTGCGGCGGATCTCTGCTATTTCACGATCGTTCATTTTAGTCACTCCATTGTCAACATACTGTAAAATATAATAAACCTTTTAATTGATTCTGTCAACCGAGTGAAAGTGAATTTTATAAAAGTTTTGCAGTCATAGAAATACATAAGCAAATCAGGAGACCGAACAGTGTCGGCAACAATGCCGATACAAATGTCCATTTTTTGCTTGCAGTTTCTTTCTTTACCGTTATCAGTGTTGTCGCACACGGCCAGTGCAGAAGAGTAAACACAGTGGTGCAAACTGCTGTAACAGCGGTCCAGTTGTTGGCGATCAGTAGTTCTCGCAACTCGGCAAGGCTTGCAAATTCCGTCGGACTGCCAAGCGAAAGATATGACATGATCATTATCGGTATCACGGTTTCGTTGGCTGCAGAGCCGAGAATAAAAGCAGTTAAAATAACGCCGTCTAACCCGAAAACAGATGCAAATGGGTCTAAGAATTCTGTGCAGTGCATCAAGATACTTGCATTGCCGATATACACATTTGCAAATATCCAAACAATCAACCCCGACGGCGCCGCCGCCGCTATGGCGCGCCCAAGTACAAATATAGTTCTATCTAGAATTGAACGTACGGCTATTTTTGCAAACTGCGGTTTACGATAGGGGGGTAATTCAAGTGCAAAAGATGATGATTCGCCCTTGAGAAGGGTAGACGAAAGCAGTTTTGTTGCCGTGAAGGTAAGAAGTATTCCGAGAATGATTACAGCTGTAAGGATAAGTGCAGAGAGTACACTTGCAGAAAATCCGCCTGCACTTCCGATAAGGAACATTGTGATGATTGCAATTATGGTAGGGAATCTGCCGTTGCATGGAACAAATGCATTTGTGATT
>JAZTZF010000043.1:0-8894 GCA_045637325.1 Eubacteriales bacterium
CATTTTTCTTCCTCCCCCTTATTCCGCAGTTTTATTCAAAAGATTACAGGTTTCTTCATAACCGTGGCGCTCGAAATCGCGGTACATCGAGCCGCGGTCGATAGCCTCGTCGAAATCGACCTCGTGTCCGTCGAAATCGGGACCGTCAACGCAGGCAAACTTCACCTTGCCGCCTACGGTAAGACGGCAGCCGCCGCACATACCTGTTCCGTCGATCATTATCGGGTTCATGCTTACGGTGGTTTTTATACCGAACTCTTTTGTGAGCTTGCAAACGAACTTCATCATTATAAGCGGACCGATAGCAATAACCTCATCGTACTTCTCGCCGCTTTCGATAAGCTGACGCAAAGCATCGGTAACAAGGCCCTTTTCGCCCACAGAACCGTCGTCGGTCATAATAATGTATTTATCACTGCAGGACTCGAACTCGTCCTTGAGGATAAGAAGGTCCTTGTTACGGAACCCGACGACAGAGTGAACCTCTGCCCCGAGCTCGTGCAGTTTTTTGGCAACAGGAAGCGCAATAGCACAGCCGACGCCGCCGCCGATAACGGCAACCTTTTTTATACCCTCGGTCTCGGTAGGTCTGCCGAGAGGTCCTACAAAATCGGAGATATATTCGCCCTCTTTTTTGGAATCGAGCAGTTTGGTAGTGCCGCCGACTATCTGGTAAATAATCGTAACCGTACCCTTTTCTGCATCGTAATCGGCAATGGTGAGAGGAATCCTCTCGCCCTCGTCATCGACACGAAGTATGATAAACTGACCGGGTTGTGCTTTTTTTGCGATTGCCGGAGCAGAAATGACCATTTTGGAAACGGTCGGGTTAAGCGATTCTTTAGAAACTATCTTAAACATATTCACACCTTATTTCAAATAAAGAAAATCCATGGAGTTTAATTATATCACCAAAACTTTATAATATCAACCATTTTTCTTGATTTTCAGCAATTTCCATTGTATAATATAGGAAGTTAATACTTTTTGGCGGTTTTTCAAAGCCAAACATCCTTATTTTTGGAGGTTTTTGATATGAATCTTCTTATAAAAAACATACTCCTGCCCGAATCGGACGGTATTGCAACAAAAAATATCTGTGTTTCCGACGGTATAATTACCGCTATCGGTGATATTCCCAAGTGTTTTGTTCCCGACGAAACAATCGACGGCGGATACAGGCTTGCAATGCCTGCGTTTGTTAATGCGCACACACATGCATATATGTCGGTGCTCCGCAATGCCGCCGACGATCTTCCTTTTATGCAATGGCTGTTCGAGGGTGTTATGCCCCGCGAGGAAAAGCTTAACAACGAGCAGGCATACTGGGGTTCGCTTCTCGCCTGTGCCGAAATGATAAGGCGCGGCTGCGGTACTTTTTGCGATATGCACCTTTTCCCCGGTGCTTCGGCAAAGGCGGCGATCAAATCGGGCATGCGCGCGGTCGTAAGCCGCGGTCTTACCGGCAGCGACGGCGGTCAGCGCAGACTTGACGAGCAATTTGCCGAAATAGAGGAATTTAAGGGTTACGATAACATCAAGTTTATGCTTGCGCCGCATGCGATATATACCTGCGACAGGGAATTTTTGCTTAAATGCTCGTCGGAGGCAAAGCGGCTCGGACTGGGCTTGAATATCCACCTCTCGGAGAGCAAGGCAGAGTTCGAGGACTGCATGAGAGATAACGGCTGTACCCCGACCGAATATGTTGCATCGCTCGGCTTGTTCGAGAACAAAACGCTTGCCGCGCATTGCGTTCAGCTGACAGAGCACGATATAGAACTGCTCAGCAAATACGGTGTTTCGGTTGCATCCAACCCGAAAAGCAACCTAAAGCTCGGTAACGGCATCGCGCCTATATATCAGCTTGACAAGGCTGGGGTCAATGTTTGTATCGGTACCGATTCGGCGGCATCCAACAACTCGCTTAACATGTTTGCCGAGCTTAATTATATGACGTTGCTCCACAAGGGCACAAATTACGATTCTACCGCAATTCCCGCCAAAAAGGCGCTTGATTTTGCCACCGTCAACGGCGCAAGTGCGCTCGGGTTTGAAAAATTGGGCAGGATAGAGATCGGCTGGAAGGCGGATATCGCTCTGCTTGACACGAACCTGCCCCAGATGGTTCCGCTTCGCAACTACTATGCGGCGATTTGCTATTGCTGTGACGGCAGCGAGACCGACACGCTTGTTCTCGACGGCAAGGTCGTGATGAAAAACAAACAGCTTCTTACCATAGACGAGGAAGAACTGTTCTATAATGTGAATAAAATCGTTGAAGAAACAGATAAATAAGGGAGAGAAAAACATGTCGTACGATATCAAAGACGTCTCGCTGTGGGAAAGCGGCGAAACAAAGATCCAATGGGTAAAAAGCAATATGGACCTTCTCAGAGGAATCGAGGAGGAGTTTATAAAAACCAAGCCTTTTGCGGGGCTTCGCGTTGCACTTTCGGTGCATCTTGAGGCAAAAACGGCATATCTCTGCCGTGTGCTCGCATCCGGCGGTGCCGAGATGTATATTACCGGCTCGAACCCGCTTTCGACGCAGGACGACGTTGCCGCCGCATTGGTTCACGGCGGACTGAACGTTTATGCTTGGCACGGCTGTACCGACGAGGAATACAATCTGCACATCTCGCGCGTTATCGAGGAGGGCAGACCTAATATTATTATAGACGACGGCGGCGATCTGGTGAACCTTATCCACACCAAATACCGCGAGCTTCTTCCCAATGTTATCGGCGGCTGTGAGGAAACCACCACAGGTATTATACGCTTGCAGGCAATGGCACGCGAGGGTATGCTCGAGTTCCCCATGGTTTTGGTTAACGATGCCGATTGCAAGCATCTTTTCGATAACCGTTACGGCACGGGCCAATCGGTTTGGGACGGCATAAACCGCACCACAAACCTTATCGTTGCAGGCAAAAAAGCTGTTGTCGCAGGCTACGGCTGGTGCGGTAAGGGCGTTGCAATGCGCGCCAAGGGCTTGGGTGCTTCGGTTATCGTTACCGAGGTAGACCCGATACGCGCTATGGAAGCGGTAATGGACGGATTTGCCGTTATGCCGATGGAAGAAGCGGCAAAGATCGGCGATTTCTTCTGCACCGTAACGGGCGACTGCGAGATTATTACCACCAAGCACTTCCCGTTGCTTAAGGACGGCGCGATCCTTACAAATGCAGGCCATTTCGACGTAGAAGTGGATATGAAAGCTCTGCGCGAATATGCCGTAGAAACATTCGAGGCACGCAACAATATTATCGGCTACAAGCTCCCCAACGGCAACACGGTATATGTTATTGCCGAGGGCAGATTGGTTAATATCTGCGCGGGCGACGGCCACCCTGCCGAAATTATGGATATGTCGTTTGCGATTCAGGCTCTTTCGGCACTGCATCTTGTTACAAACAAGGGCAATATCTCCGAAAAGCTCATAAGCGTTCCGAGAGAGGTCGATCAAGAGGTCGCACGCCGCAAGCTCGCTTTCTGGGGTTGCAAGATAGATACTCTTACCGAAAACCAGAAAAAATACCTGAGCGCTTGGCAGCACTGATTTTTCCCGAAGGAGCTAACGCTCTCGAATAAAATGGCAGGCATTTTATTCGTTTTTTAGATGTTCGTGCGCTCGCGCCAAGTTGGTGCGCGACACTTCGTGTCTTGTCCAAACTTGCGAACATCATAGGTATATTTTATTGTAATTACAATAAAAACAAAAAAGGACAAAGTCCGCACCGAACATGAGGTAAATATGTCTAAAAAGAAAAGCATAGCCTCTCACGTGGTAAAACTGATACTGGACTTAGTAAAATACATTATTCCCTTTGTGTTGTTTATATGCTTTGCCGTATGGTCCCTTTTATTTATTGCAAAAACGCAATATGTGGGAGAATATACAAAATTAAAATCTGTTACAGGCAAATGTTCAAATGCCTATTATGAAACACATGATAATATTTCTATCGGCAAATATTTCGATATGACCGATCTTATCATAATTGTTGAAATAGATGGGGAAAAATTTGTTATTACAGATCAAATGCGAAAAAGACAACTTGAAAAATATCTGCCCGAAAATGTAAATTTTGTAGATAGTTGTATAGGGAAAACACTTGATATAAAGTATACCGTAAAAGGTGATTCTAATCACATCCAATCACTCACAATTCCGAGCGATGAAACAGTATTTATCGATTTGGAAAAAGTACGCACTGAAAATATTACCACTTTGGTTTTTCTATCAGTGTTTTACGTTCTGGCAATAATATTCTTTGGAATACTGTGTATCGGTTCTTGTATTCAAACATTGAAAACCCCGCCAACTATAAAGCAATTACGAAAATGGCACAATAGTCGTAAAAGGCAAACAGAATTAAAAGAAAAACAGCGTTCGGAGCAAGAAAACAAGCAAAAAGAATAATATTTTACAAAAAAATCAAAAAGGACGAAGTCCTTACCGCACTTATTCACTATTCACTATTACTTATTACTTCAAAAAACCGGAGGTTTTTCCTATGTCTACTCCTCACAATTCTGCTAAGATCGGTGACATTGCCGAAACCGTTATAATGTGCGGCGATCCGCTTCGCATCAAGTACATTGCCGAAACCTATCTCGAAAACGCCGTCTGCTTTAACGAGGTGCGCGGCATGCTCGGTTATACCGGTTACTACAAGGGCAAGCGTGTTTCGGTTATGGGTCACGGAATGGGTATGGCTTCTATCGGCATTTATGCCTACGAGCTTTATAACCATTACGGCGTAAAACAGATAATCCGCGCAGGCTCTGCAGGCGGTATAGGCGACGGCGTTAAGGTGCGCGACATTATTATCGCGCAGGGCGTCTGCCACGACAGCAATTTTGCTTGGCAATATAGTCTGCCCGGCACATTTGCGCCGATTGCCGATTTTGAGCTTCTAAAAGCCGCCGATGCAAAGGCAAAAGAGCTTGGCATTAGCACTCGTGTCGGCAATATCTATTCTACCGATGTTTTCTATGCGCCCGAGGAAGTGAACGCGCAGTGGAAAGAAATGGGCATACTCGGCGTAGAAATGGAAGCCGCCGCCCTGTATATGATAGCCGCAAAAGCAAAAGCAAAGGCACTTTGCGTTTGTACGGTAAGTAACCACATGTTTACCAAGGAAGAGCTTTCGACAGAGGAACGCCAGACAGGTTTTAACGAAATGATAAAGCTCTGCCTTGAAATTGCGTAATTAAAACTTATCCCTTCAACACAAAACCACCCGAAAAAGTTGCGTAACCTTTTCGGGTGGTATATTTTTGCGTTTTTTATTGAATACTGTCGCTGATGCGCTTGATATCCGCGCCGACAGAGCGCAGTTTGCCGACCATGTCCTCGTAGCCGCGCTCGATATGATAGATATCGTCTATGATCGTGGTGCCGTTTGCCGAAAGTGCGGCGATAACCATTGCCGCGCCTGCACGCAGGTCGACCGCGCGCACGGTTGCGGGACGGAAGGTATCTATGCCGTCAATGTTGGCATCTCTGCCGACAACCGATATTTTTGCGCCCATACGGACAAGCTCATCGGTATATTTGAACCGCGAATCCATAACGCTTTCGGTAATTTTGCTCTGACCCTCTGCAAGGCAAAGCAGAACGCAGAACTGAGGGTTCATATCGGTGGGGAAACCGGGATAAAAATCGGTCTTTACACGCACCTTTTTCAATGTGCCGTCGTAACGGACACGGACAAAATCGTCGCCCTCTTCTACCGCAACGCCCATTTCCAAAAGCTTGCGCGTGGTTGCCTCGAGATGTCGGGGGATGACGTTGTTTATAACAAGATCGCCTTTTGTGGCGGCGGCGGCTATCATATAGGTGCCTGCCTCTATCATATCGGGAATGATAGTGTAGGTTCCGCCATATAATGTTTCTACACCGCGGATCTTTATAACCTCGGTACCTGCACCCGAAATGTTGGCACCGCAGGAGTTCAAAAAGTTTGCAAGGTCAACTATGTGCGGCTCACGCGCGGCATTGTCTATTATAGTCATGCCTCTTGCGGTGGCGGCGGCGAGCATAATGTTAACGGTTGCGCCTACCGAGGCAACGTCCATGTATATGGATGCGCCCTCGAGCCCGTTCTCGGTATAACAGCTTATGCCGTTGTCACTGCAATTTACCATCGCGCCCAATGCCTCGAACCCTTTTATGTGCTGGTCGATGGGACGTGCGCCGAGATTACAGCCGCCGGGAAGCGAAGTATAAGACCTGCCGAACCTGCCCAGCTCCGCGCCGAGAACGTAATAGGAACCGCGCATACTGCGAGCAAGGTCAAGCGGTACGCTGTTACTGCGAACCGTGCTCGTATCGATGCGGTAAGTATTGGTATCGAGCTTCTCCACACCTGCGCCCATGCGGCGCACTATCTCCAACGCAGTATTAATATCGCTTACGTTGGGTAAATTTTCTAAAACGCAGACATCATTTACAAGAATTGTGGCAAAAATAATGGGTAGAGCCGCGTTTTTCATTCCGCCTATGTTTATCGTCCCGTGAAGAGGTCTTCCGCCGGAAACGCAAAGTTTATCCATATCTACTACGCCTTTCGGTATAATTAGCTAAAACAATACAGATTTATGATAACATTATCCACCATAAATGTCAAGGATTTTCACACGCTGTACATTACAGTTTATGATATATTTCATATCTTGACAAATAATAGGGTTTGGGATAATATGGTAATTGGATTTTGTTTTGGATATTTTTTACATTTCTACATACAACAACCATTTCAGAAAGGACAGGTATATGTCAAAAAGCAAAAAACCTACGGTGAAGATTATTTTTCTCGGCGGTGTTGACGGTATCGGTATGAACTGCACCGCGTTTGAATACGCAAACGATATTATAATCGTGGACTGCGGCGTTTCTTTCCCCGAGGACGATATGTTGGGTGTCGATCTTGTTATACCCGATTTTTCATATCTCGAAAACAATGCCGAAAAGGTGCGCGGTCTGCTTATTACCCACGGGCACGAGGACCATATCGGCGCAGTGCCTTATTTTGTTCAGAAGTTCCCGAGCGTGCCTGTATATGCAACAAGGCTTACTTTGGGTATATTGGAAGGCAAATTGCAGGAACACGGCATCCGCAACGCAAAGCTATATGAGGTGCATGCGGGCGACACCGTAAATTCGGGCTGTTTCCAAGCCGAATTTATTAAGGTAAACCACTCTATGCCCGATGCCTGCGCGATTTGTATTACAACCCCCTGCGGCAGAATATTGCATACCGGCGATTTTAAGGTCGATTACACCCCCGTTGGCGAAAAGATGATAGATCTTCCCAGAATTGCAGAGCTGGGCAGGAAGGGCGTGCGTCTGCTTCTTTGCGACAGCACCAATGCAGAGCGTCCCGGTTATACCCCCAGCGAGAGCAGTCTTGCCGAGAGTTTCGACCGTATTTTTAATAACGAATCACGCAGGGTGGTCATTGCAACCTTCTCGTCTAACGTGCACCGTGTTCAGCAGATAATAAATGCTTCGGAAAAGTACGGAAGAAAGGTCGCAATAAGCGGCAGAAGCATGCAAAACTTTGTTAATGCCGCCGTGAAATTGGGTTATCTGTACGTGCCCGAGGACATGATGATAGACCTGAACGACGCAAGAAAATATCCACCCGAGCGTGTAACGCTGGTTACCACGGGCAGTCAGGGCGAGCCGATGAGCGCGCTTTACAGAATGGCGTTCGGAGAGCATAATCAGGTAACGCTGGGTGCGAATGATCTTGTCGTTCTTTCGTCCTCCGCTATCCCCGGTAACGAAAAGCTGATAACGAAGATTATTAACGAGCTTTATAAACGCGGTACCGACGTTATAACCTACAGCAATTACGATATCCACGTATCGGGGCATGCCTGCCGCGAGGAGCTAAAGCTGATACATGCGCTGACATCGCCCGAGTATTTTATGCCGATACACGGCGAATACAAGCATCTTATTGCCCATGCAGGGCTCGCGCATGAAATGGGCATGCACGAAAGCCATATAGTTATACCCGAAATCGGCAGAGTGGTGGAATTGAGCAAGCGTAGCTTAAAACCTGCAGGAATGGTCGAGGCAGGTGCCGTTATGGTTGACGGAAGCGGCATGGGCGGCGTAAGCGGTGTTGTTCTACGCGACAGAAAACGGCTTTCGGAAGACGGCGTTATTATCGTTTCGGCAGGCGTGGATACAGATTATATGTGTATTTCGGTCGAGCCGGAGGTTATTACACGCGGTTTTGTTTATGAAAAGGAAAACGAGGAACTGTTGGGCAGGCTGACAGAATCGGCGCGTAACTCGCTGATACGCAGTTTTGCCAAGGGTGTTGACGATCTGAATGTATTGCGCTCGCGCCTGCGCGACGATATTGCGGAATATGCGCGCAAACGTACAAAGCACCGCCCGATGATAGTTACTATTTTGTTTGAAGTTCAACAGTAAATATCGAATAACAGCATTGCGGCACACCAAAAAAGGTGTGCCGTGTTTGTTTTTTCGATAATCACTTGCCAAAACAAATCTGCAAAAACAAAAAATATCACCTTATTCTATCTAAACCAAACAGCCCCGTTGCCTAACAAATTTGCAGAAGCAAAAGATATTGATTTTATTCAATATAAACCCAACGGTCACCTCGCATAACAAATCTGCAGAAGCAAAAGACACACTTTATTGTTATCTTGGTTGGGATACCTAACAGTATAGTTGCAAAGAAACAAGACCATAAAAAAACAAATCCTAAAAAAGGGTTGAAAAATTGGGGGAATGGTTGTATAATAAGGTAACGCATTAGTATTTGAAAGTAAGGAGATGCATTAACATGGGTGTCGGTATAGATTATTACGGAGATTTTACACTCGAAAAAACTGCTCCC
>JAZTZF010000044.1:0-10161 GCA_045637325.1 Eubacteriales bacterium
TCAACCCAAACGCGCAGATATTTTGATAAATGATGACAAGATCGAAAAAATCGCAAAAACGATAAAAGTTACAGAGCAAATGAATGTGATCGATGCAAGCGATTCGTATGTTTTCCCCGGTTTTATAGATGCCCACAGCCATATCGGAATAGCCGAGGAAAAAACTTCTGTTCAGGGCGACACAAGCAACGAAGCGACTAATCCGATCACACCCTGCATACGCGCAATAGATGCTATCAACCCTATGGACAGTGCGTTCCACAATGCACTTGCCGTCGGTATTACGGGCGTAATGGCAGGCCCCGGCAGTGCCAATCCGATCGGCGGTCAATTTGCCTTTATCAAAACCGACGGACGGCGTATAGATAATATGATAGTTCTTGCGCCTGCGGCTATAAAAATTGCTTTTGGCGAGAATCCCGTTAATAATTACGGAATAAACGGGAACATCCCGTCAACTCGTATGGCAGTGGCATCGCTTATACGAGAAGAACTTTTTCTTGCTCGGCAGTATTTCGACGGAAACGGTCAGGGCGATTTTTCGATGGAGTGTTACCGCGATTTGTTTGAGGGGAAAATACCGTTAAAGGCTCATGTTCACCGGGCCGACGATATCTTTACTGCCATTCGTATAGCCGAGGAGTTCGGGCTCTCGCTTACTCTCGACCACTGCACGGAAGGGCATCTTGTTGCCGAAGAAATTGCAAAAAGCGGTTTCCCTGCCATTGTCGGGCCGTCTTTGGCATCACGAAATAAAAAGGAAGTGAGCTCCTCCGACTTTAAAACCGTCGGAATTTTGCAAAAAGCGGGTGTAACCGTAGCAATAACCACCGATCATCCTGTGTCGCGCATTCAGTATCTGCCGATTTGTGCCGCGCTTGCCGCAAAAGAAGGACTTGGAGAATACGAGGCGTTGCGTGCAATAACGATAGATGCCGCGCGCATCTGCCGAGTGGATCATCGTTTGGGGAGTTTGAAAGAAGGCAAAGACGCAGATATAGTTATCTATGACGGGCATCCCTTTGATATAAGATCCTCCGCATTAAAAACGATAATCAACGGTGAAGTTGTTTGGGACAAAAACAAACAGAGCCGTTAATGATTTTTTGACAAAACAGAAAGGATATGCTATACTGTCTTAAATATTAAATCGGAGATTATGATAAAAATGCCGAAAATTGTAATTTTAGACGCGGCAACCCTTGGCAGTGATATAGATCTTTCTTTGTTTGACGATCTGGGCGAGGTTACCGTATATTCGGTTTCGCAGCCGAGCGAGGTTAAAGCACGCATAGCGGATTGCGATGTATGTATAATTAATAAGGTAAAATTAGATAGGGCGGTTTTGCAGGAGGCTATGAATCTAAAGCTCATCTGCATTGCCGCAACGGGATATGACAATATCGACACCGATTATTGCAAACAGCGCGGAATCGCAGTTTGCAATGTTGCAGGTTACTCTGCAAACTCGGTTTCTCAGCTGACTCTTGCCATGGTACTGTCGGCATCGGTGAACCTGAATATTTTTAGGGAATCGGTGGCAAGCGGAACCTATTCCAAGGGCAAGGTGCAAAACATTCTCACTCCCGTCTACCACGAGCTCGCGGGCAAAACCTGGGGTATTGTCGGCTACGGCGGTATAGGCAAAAAAGTTGCAAAATCCGCAGAAGCACTCGGCTGTAAGGTAGTCGTTCACAAGCGCACACCCGTAACTGATGCCGTATGTTTACCGATCGACGAGCTTCTTTCGGTTTCTGATATAGTAACACTGCACCTCCCTCTCAGCGATTCCACGCGCGGAATTATAGGCAAAAAAGAGCTGGAAATTATGAAAGACGGTGCCTTCTTGGTAAATGTGGCACGCGGAGCGGTATGCGATGAGGAGGCGGTTGCAGAAGCTGTCGAGTCGGGCAAGCTCGGATTTTTCGGTTGTGACGTATATTCTTCAGAGCCGATGTCGGAAAATCATCCCTTTAACCGCATAAAAAACTTCGACAATGTTTGTCTTACGCCTCATATGGCGTGGGGTGCTTATGAATCGCGTGTTCGATGCATGAACGAAATACATAAAAACATCGAGTCTTTTTACAATGGCGAAACACGCAACCGCATAGTTTAATGATATATTTTAAGGAAAATAAAAATGTTCAAAAAAAAGTGTGATAAACTCGGGAATGTTACCCCCGATTGGATAATCGTCGGGTTGGGCAATCCCGGTAAAAAATACGAAATAACCCGCCACAACGCAGGGTTTATCTGTCTTGACTACCTTGCCGACAAACACAGCATAAAAGTAAGCGAGAAGCGTTTTGACGCGCTTTGCGGAATAGGCAAAATCGGAGATAAAAACTGTCTTTTGCTGAAACCGCAGACGTTTATGAACCTAAGCGGCGAATCGGTATTACAGGCAACAGAGCATTATAATATTCCTGCCGAAAGAGTGTTGGTTATTTCCGACGATGTTTCTTTTTCGGTAGGCAGTACACGCATAAGACGCAACGGAAGCTCGGGCGGTCAGAACGGTATAAAAAACATAATAGATATGATCGGCACGCAAGAGTTTCCGAGAATAAAGGTCGGCGTGGGAAAACGCCCCGATGATGTTTCGATGGTCGATTGGGTGTTAAGTATATTTGAAGAAGACGAAATGAAAGACCTTAACGAAGCTGTCGAAAGGGTATCTCTTGCAACAGAGGAGATTATAAATAACGATATCGACAGCGCAATGGGGAAATACAACAAAACCGTTTGATTCTCGGCAGTTTATATTAAAATAATCGCATCTTACATAAAAAAGGCGCAAACATAAAAACACAAAAAGATTGATTTTAACGGCAGTATATGTTAAAATCGTGTTGGCAATAGTATTAATGCACGTTATTTTTTGCAAGGAGGACAGATACGGTGATAGTGTTAAAGATAATCGGTATCCTCCTCGCAGTGATCGTTCTGCTGATAATTCTGATATTATTGCAAAACATACGGGTTATTTTTTCCTTTTCTACCGAAGGAAAGTTAGAACTCAAGGCAAAGATACTGTTTTTTACGCTTTATGACAAAAGCAAAATAAAACCCAAGAAAAAAGAACCGGTCAAACAGAACCCGAAAGAAAAAAAGCCAAGCAAGATATCGGCTTATTTTCAAAAGCTGTTCGGTATAGATACCCTGACCGATGCGGCGGATTTTAAGACAAACGCAAGCGAAAGCGGTATTTACGATACGCTAAACAAGGTTATAACCGTATTTTCGTTACTCTTGGGGCAGATAGTCTGGCTGACAAAGCGGATCAAACTAAAAAAACTGCATGTCAAGGTTATATGTGCAGGCGGCGACGCGGCGGATGCCGCAATGGATTACGGTTTGGTCTGCGCGGCGGTATATCCTTTTGTCGGGTATATTGAAACCAATTTCAAAACACAAAAAGACGCGATAGATCTGCAACTCGGTTGCGATTTTGACGGAGATGCCTATTTAGGAACCGATTTTATTGCACAAATACGCATTATCCATATTGTACGCGCGGTTTTGAAAAACGCAACCAACATGGCAAACCAACAAACACAAGCGGAGGCAAAATTATGAATAACGGAAACGAAGTAAAGACCAAAACAACGGCGGCAGAAAATTTGATGAATCTTATGTCTTTCACTGCCGATAAAGCGCTTGAAATGGCAGATGCGAATTCGGTAGTAGGCGACAAGATATATGCCGAGGGATTGACTATAATCCCTATTTCCAAAATATCCGCAGGGTTTGCAGGCGGCGGTGCGAATATGGTCAATGCAACCGTAAAAAAATCAAACACGCCCGCAGGCTCGGGCGCCAAGGTGACCGTCACTCCCCTCTCCTTCCTCGTTATAGGCAACGGCGAGGTGAAGGTTGTCGATATTAAGGCATCCGAAAAGGAAACCAAGGCCGGTCTTATAGGAAAGATAATCGAGCAGTTTAAGGCAAAGAAAGACAAAAAAGAAGAAACCAAATAAAATCGAAAGCGGTTGTCGGGTTAAAATCCGACAACCTACTTATATTTTTATGAAGTTGTATATTGCAAATACCGAAATTTTTAATGAATATGAAAAATACTTTTCGATGATGTCCGACGAGCGCAAAAAAGCAGTCGATCGTTTGCGTTTTGAAAGCGCGAAGAAGCAAACTATTTTGGGCGAAGCGCTTGCGAGAAAAGCGATTAACGATTTATTGGGGATAAACGAAGACAAAATAATTTTCTCGCGTACCGAAAACGGAAAACCCTTTGCGGAAAACGCAAACGTTTTTTTCAGCATCAGCCACTCGAAGGATTACGTTGTTTGCGCGGTCGATAATAGCGAGATCGGTGTGGATATAGAGCAAATAAGGCAGGTCGAATCGCGAATCACCAACATTTCCTGCACCGAGAGGGACAAACAATATATATTCGGCGGAACCGAAACCGATTCGCTCGATCCCGAAATGCTGACACGATTTTTTGAAGTCTGGACAGCAAAGGAAGCCTATTTTAAATACGTCGGTTCGGGAATAGTCGGTTTGAAAACCATTAGTTATGAAGACATAAAACCGCAATGCAAGACGTTTGATGAAAGCGGTTACGTTATCACGATCTATTCAAAACAAGATTTTCACGGATCGATGTTAAAAATCATATAAAACAGAACTGTGCATTTTCACGATGCACAGTTCTTTTCTTTTTATTCGAATATTAAAATACCGTCTTTATCGTTAGTTGCGGTTTTAAAGGTCATTACTCCGGCGTACTTCTGCTCGGGAATGAATCCCGTGAACACGATCTTGCCGTTCCACACCGCGCCTTTGGGAACAGAGGAACAAGGGATTATAGGATTTTCGGGCAGTTTGAACCCGTCAAACGCTGATTTTGACACCATATAATGTGCTTTCGTCTTCAAACTGAAAATAAGATAATAATATCCGCCGTATTTGATATAATCGGGGCATTCCGGCTCTGTAGCATCGTCGGAAATATATATCGGCGTATCAAGTTCCTGCCATTTTTCAAGATCTGCAGAAACAAGATGTGCTAGGCAACCGCGTTGTTCCTTTATGAGTGTTGTTGTGAGGAACATATGATACAGCCCGTCGTCACCGAGAATAACCTTGGGGTCGCGGACGGAACGGCCGAGATATTTATCCGACAGTTTGAATGAAAAATCCTTATCTTTCTTAAAATGATAACCGTCTTTTGAGATACTTCGGCAGATATGCGCAGGCGAACGATCGAACATACGAACGGTATAATAAAGATACTCGGTATCGCCGTGTTTTATCCACGAACCTGTGCAGATTGAACCCTCGTAGGGTTCGGTAATCGGCACAGCCATGGGGTGAACCTGCCAATCGTCGAAGTCGCTTGTGGAAATATGCTCCCATTGATGTGCGCCGAGCGTCCATTTACTGTAATGGTGTCTGCGGTCTTTTAGATAAAGCACGTGGTAACGTCCGTCATTGACGTAAGGCATACAGTCGCCCACGTTAACGTCCTCGCTCGGTTTCCACCCCTGTGCGTTACTGAATGTCGAAATTACAGACGGCTGTTCTGTTTCGAGGTTTAGATACTCGGATACATCAAACTCAACGCCGCCCTCGATTACGTCACCGAAACTAAACAAACGGTTGCCGGCAGGCCAATCCTCGTCACGCACTTGACCATTCACGCGGAGTTCGATGCGATGAGGAAGCAGTACAAGACCAACAGTATCGTTTTTGCACACTTCGGAAACAAGCACAAGCGGTTTTTCATTAAAATCGTAATAAACAGAAACCTCGATTTTTCCCTCGGTAATTACTACCGATAAGGTTTCTTTATCTTCTTTTGATGCAACCGCACGTAAATTCAAGTCGTTCACATTAAATTCGATCAATATATTTTTCATAATGTTACCTAGCCAAAGCATTGTAACTTGAACCAGCCCAAAAGGGTTGAACCGCAATGCTTTTCGGCAAATTTCAATTTATCGTCTTTGCAATACGCTCGTATTGCCGCATCCTCTGCATTGAAATTTCCTCGAAATTCAGATCCTTTTGGGTCGAAGACTTTTCAAACGGATGATTTTTCGTTGATACAAGGAAAAAACGGAGTGAATACTTAACTTGACGCAGTAGCAACAAAAATTTAACCTTGAAAAGCTGTTTCGAGTTTCAATGCTTTGGCTAAAAAAACCCGAAACGTACGCTTCGGGTTTTTTAACATTCTTATTTATGGTTGGCTGCTGTAGCATCCTTAAGAAGAACGTCGTGCGCGCCGCCCTCGATAATAGAGGTAGCCGAAACGAGAGTGATTTTTGCATTCTTCTGAAGCTCGGGGATAGAAAGAGCGCCACAGTTGCACATGGTATGACGAACTTTTGATAGGGTAAGACCAACGTTATCTTTCAACGAACCCGCATATGGAACGTAGGAATCAACGCCTTCTTCAAACGAAAGCTTCTTATCGCCGCCCATGTCGTAACGCTGCCAGTTACGTGCACGTGCGGAGCCTTCGCCCCAGTATTCTTTCATAAACGTACCGTTGATGTTGACCTTGTTTGTCGGGCTTTCGTCGAAGCGCGAGAAGTATCTGCCGAGCATGATAAAATCGGAACCCATAGCAAGAGCAAGGGTGATATGGTAATCGTAAACGATACCGCCGTCGGAACAGATAGGAATGTAAATACCCGTCTTTTCGTAATACTCATCACGTGCGGCAGCAACCTCGATAACTGCGGTTGCCTGACCACGGCCGATACCCTTCTGTTCACGGGTGATACAGATAGAACCGCCGCCGATGCCTATTTTGATGAAGTCCGCGCCTGCCTCGGCAAGGAACATAAAGCCTTCTCTGTCAACGACGTTACCTGCACCGACCTTTACGGTATCACCGTATTTGTCGCGGATCCATTTAAGAGTTCTTGCCTGCCATTCCGAAAAACCCTCGGACGAGTCGATACAAAGAACATCTGCGCCTGCCTCGACAAGTGCGGGAACACGCTGCTCGTAGTCACGGGTATTTATACCTGCGCCTACCATGTAGCGTTTTTGCGAGTCGAGCAATTCAAGCGGGTTTTCCTTGTGGAATGCATAGTCCTTGCGGAAAACGAAATAGCAAAGATTGCCGTCTTTATTTATAATCGGAAGCGAATTAAGCTTGTTATCCCAAATGATATCGTTTGCCTCTTTAAGCGAAGTACCCTCGTAGGCATAGACCAGTTTTTGGAAGGGAGTCATAAATTCCGAAACCTTGGTGTCCTTAGACATACGGGAAACGCGGTAATCGCGCGAGGTGATTATACCCATGAGTTTACCGTTGGGTGTACCGTCGTCGGTAACGGCGATGGTGGAGTGACCCGTCTTTTCGGTAAGTGCGATAACGTCGGCAAGAGTATCGTCAACACGAAGGTTCGAATCGGAATATACGAAGCCTGCTTTATGCGCCTTTACACGGCGAACCATTGCAGCCTCGTTCTCTATAGTCTGCGAGCCGTAAATAAACGACAAGCCGCCTTCTTTCGCAAGTGCGATCGCCATTTTATCGTCGGAAACCGATTGCATTATTGCAGAAACAAGCGGTATGTTTATAGAAACCGCAGGTTCCTCACCCTTTTTGAACTTGGTTACGGGTGTACGAAGACTTACGTTCGAGGGAATACAATCCGCCGATGAATAACCGGGAACGAGAAGATACTCGCTGAAAGTATGGGATTCCTGTTCAAAATACATTGCCATAGCGCGACTCCTTTTTTACATTAACAACTCAAAAACTATATTAGCGTAATTATAACACATCAATTTCCGATTTTCAACACAAATCGCTACACAAAGCAACAGATTTTTTGAAATTTTTTCTGCGTTTTTTTGTGTATTTTTATTCACTCCCCTTTTTGCGCTTCACAAGGACATATATTTATTGTAAAATCGTCCGCTGTTTTGAAAATTTCAAAAATCACAAGAACCCTCTTGACAATCACGCGATTGTGTGATACAATCAAATCACAGCAAAACGAAGGGAGGGTTTATATGATCAACAAACTTCCCGGTACCACAATAGATCTTGGGGTATCGAACGCAGCAGAAGCAAGGAACTTTTTGGACAATGCCTTTGTCTGCGGAGGATTGATGATGTCACAAGTCGCCCGTTTGACGGGACTTGAACCTTATATGATACAAAACTGGGTCAAGCGCGGATTTTTATCCCCGCCCACGCAGAAGCTTTATTCAAAACGGCAGTTTTGCAGAATTGCGATTATCAACATGTTGCGCGACAGTCTGCAGATAGAAAAGATAACCGGTTTGCTTTCCTATATCAACGGCCGATTGGATGACGAAAGCGATGACATTATCGACGACAGCGACCTTTATTTATATTATATCGCGGCTGTATGCAGTTTGGAAAAGCCGATTATCGACGGTAAATATATGTCGGGTCATATCGAAAAGGTTGTTGCCGATTTCTCCGAACCCTTCCCCGGTGCAAAAAAGCGTTTGTGCAAGGTGCTTGCGGTTATGCTCAACGCACATTTCGCCTCAATTCTCCGCAAACGCGCTGAGGAAATAATGAATACATTGGATTAGGAGTGTCAAAATGAAAAACACGAATATTTGTACGAAATGCAAAAGCGGCGAAATAATCAGAATAGAAGGTACTTCAGAGGCTTACGGCGTCGGTAACAATATAAAAGTAGGTGCAACCATATTCTCCTCTGTGTTAGTTCACCGTTACCTCTGCTGTAACTGCGGATATTCGGAAGAATGGGTAAATAAAGAAGATATCCCGAAAATCAAAAAGAAATACTGCAAATAACTTTTCTACATAAAATCAGGAGGAATACATATTATGACTGAATGGTGGGAAGCATTAGGTTCTGCAGGTCAGGTTTTTGCCTGCATAGCAATCCCCGCGACGGTTATGCTTATCGTCCAGATGATCCTTACCCTTATCGGAATGGGCGGCGACGACGCCGATGCAGATGTCGGTGCGGACGAAGCTGATGTCGGGCTTGAAACAGACGGCGGCAGCGACGCTATCGACGATGCAGACGGCGACATTGTAGACGGCGGTTTGAGAGTGTTTACTCTCCGCGGACTTATTGCCTTCTTCTCGGTAATGGGTTGGGTCGGTACGATCTGTTGCGGAAGCGATTTGAATATCGCGCTTTCGATCCTCATTTCTGTCGCTTCGGGTTTTGCGGCAATGATAGTAATCGCGCTGTTGATGAAATGGCTGTTCAATCTTCAATACGACGGAACAGAGGACATACGCGATGCATTGGGTGTAAGCGGTACGGTTTATATGCGAATACCGCCATCCAGAAGCGGAAAAGGAAAGGTAAACGCGATAGTTCAGGGTAAGCTCTGCGAAAGAGATGCAGTCACCGACGAAGAGACCATGATAAATTACGGAGAAGAAATTACCGTTATCGGCATCTCGGGCGAAGAAACGCTTATTGTCAGACGCAAAAACAGAATTTAGTAAATAATATCGACAAATAATAATCAAAAATAATCAAACCAAAAAAGGAGTTACACAATGGGAACAAACACCGTTATTCTTGTAGCAGTAATAGGTTTACTTTTATTCTCGCTGATCTTATGGTTCTTTTCGAGGTATAAAAAATGCCCCTCGGATAAGATCATGGTTATCTACGGCCGCGTAGGCAAAAACAAGGACGGAAGTACGCGCAGCGCCAAATGTATCCACGGCGGCGCGGCATTTATCGTACCTGTTGTTCAGGCGTATGAATTTCTTGACCTGACTCCTATGTCTATACCCGTAGACCTTAAAAATGCACTCTCCAGACAGAACATCCGTATCGACGTTCCCTCGCGCTTTACCGTAGGTATCTCTACCGAACCCAGTGTTATGCAGAACGCGGCAGAAAGACTTTTGGGTTTGCAGTTAACGGATATTCAGGAACTTTCCAAGGATATCATCTTCGGTCAGCTTCGTCTTATCATCGCAACGATGGATATCGAGGAGATCAACACCGACAGAGATAAGTTCCTCGAAGCGGTTTCGCGTAACGTGGAAGTCGAGCTTAAAAAGATCGGTCTTCGTCTTATAAACGTTAACCTTACCGACATAAGCGACGAAAGCGGTTACATTGCCGCGCTCGGTAAAGAAGCGGCTGCAAAGGCTATCAACGATGCTAAAAAGAGCGTTGCCGAAAAGGAACG
>JAZTZF010000045.1:0-2931 GCA_045637325.1 Eubacteriales bacterium
CCTTTTGTCAGTAGACAAAAGGTGTTTTCTTTTCTGGTGCTGGAAGCGGGGGTCGCCCGACTGCGGTCGGAGCGGTGGCGCGGTCTGACGTGCCACCGGCACGTCATTCAACACGCGCCTTTCGACCCCTGCTATTTTCCTCGTGCGCTATGCAAAACAAAAAGACGAGCAACGCTCGTCCTTTTGTTTTGGTGCCGGAAGCGGGGGTCGCCCGACTGCGGTCGGAGCGGGGGCGCGGTCTGACGTGCCACCGGCACGTCATTCAACACGCGCCCTTCGGCCCCCCCTATTTTCCTCGTGCGCTATACAAAACAAAAAGACGAGCGCTGCTCGTCCTTTTGTTTTGGTGCCGGAAGCGGGGGTCGAACCCGCACGGTATCGCTACCACTGGATTTTGAGTCCAGCACGTCTGCCAATTCCATCATTCCGGCAATTTGATTTTTACGCTGTTTTCACCGCGCAAGATGTATTATATCACATTGTTTTCGGTTTTGCAAGAGTTTTTTAACAAGAGTATGTGTTGACTATTATTTTTTTAGGTGTTACAATATATAAAAACACTTTCGGAGATGAATTTTTTATGCAAAACCTTTTTAAACCTAATTCCGCAATCGACGAAACCGCCGCAACTACTAAAAAAAGGCGGTTGTTCACTGTTGCGTTGGTTTTTATTTTGGTATATATGATCGGCAGTACCGTTGCATCTATAATATCGACTCTGCCGGTTTATTATGAGATTTCTACACATCCTAAGATGGTGGAATTGCTCTCCGACGATGAGTTGATGTCTGATCCTACAGCATACTATGACCAATACACGGAAACCATGAACGAGGTTATTGAGGAAATTTTCGCTAATATGCCCGCTTGGATGACCATTGTTTCTTTGTTTTCTACTGCCGCAATTATTGCAGCTGTCTTGGTATATTGCTGTAGAATGGAAAAACGGCGTCTGTTTACGCTGGGGTTTGTTAAAAAGGGCGCGGTGATCGAATATCTTGCAGGTGCAGGTATAGGTATACTTATGTTTGCCGCGGTCTATGGGATAATGATATTAAGCGGAGAGGCGAAGTTTGTAGGGTTCAATACCCAATTACCTATCGACACCCTTATATTGTTTCTTCTCGGCTTTGTTATCCAAGGTGCGAGCGAGGAGATTTTGCTGCGCGGATACTTTTTTGTATCAAGCGCGGCACACAGCGGTGTCATCCCTGCCGTTTTAACAAGTTCTGCCTTGTTTGCTATGTTGCATATCGGCAATGCAGGGTTTACTTCCCTCTCGTTTATCAACCTGTTTTTATTCGGTGTTTTTGCGGCGTTGTATTTTCTGCGCAGAGGAAGCATTTGGGGCATTTGCGCACTGCACACGACATGGAATTTCGCACAGGGAAATATTTTCGGCTGCACGGTCAGCGGTATGAAGATAAACGAATCGATAATTATCACCGACTCTGCCAAAAATTTCATCTGGAGCGGCGGTGATTTCGGCCCCGAAGGCGGAATTGCGGCTACCCTGATATTTATTATCGGAATAGCTGTTCTTACCCTTATGAAGAACAAACATATAGACGGTTTCTTTGCAAGGCGCGGTGAATTTGTAAGCGATTATCTGTTTGATTAGAATATTTTCACACTCAATCACCTTGTTTTTTACCTCGGCATATATTATCAGTGGAGGTGAAAAACAAATGTCATTATTCAACTGCGACTGCAGCTGCAAATGCAACTGCACTTTGGCGGCAATCGTTGCGAGTGTTATTATCGGCATAATCACAGCGTTTCTTCAGATCACCGGTGTTATAACCGTTACTACTGCTTTTCTCTGGGTTCTTCTCGGCATCGGCGTGGTATATCTTGCCGTAGTTCTTGTCGCAACAGCCATCGCTCAGAGAGGCGAAGGCTGTGGATGTGTTTGCTCTATACTGTCGGCGTTACTCGCAGGCATTTTGGGAACTATTTTGTTCTCGATAGTGCTTTTGGGTGTCGGAGTTGTTGCGGCAAGCGTTGTCAGCGCAATACTCGTCGGATTGCTTCTTCTTTCGCTTTCGTTGGCTATTGCAAGCACTGCGTGCTATGTAAAGTGTCTTGCCGATTGCGGCGACTGATATCTTCTTTTAATGCGTCGGCTTTTGCAGGCTGATATGCGATAGGTCAAACCGTTATTTGGCCTCCTAAAAAATAAAAAGCTATGCTTCTTGAACTGTGTTCGGGAAGCATAGTTTATTTTTTTATCTAAAGCGTGGGATTTTGATGCGAAAAAGTTGGGATGAAAGCTGATTTGTAAAATGATAAATTATTTACAAGGGGTGCAGACATTATTAAACGAAAGGAGAACACATGGCAATAATCACATACAAAAAAGCAGAAAACAAACAGTTGTCTAAGAATTTTAAGCTAAAGGAATTTCACTGTCAAGCGGTAGGCTGTTGCAAGGAAACGCTTGTAGACGAAAAGCTGGTTGAATACCTGCAGAAGATCCGCGACTATTTCGGCAAGCCCGTGACAGTAAGCTCGGGGTACCGTTGCCCGAAACACAATGCCGAAGTCGGCGGTGCGCCGAATTCCAGACACACCAAAGGCCAAGCTGCCGACATAATTGTTGACGGTATTGCGCCGAGCGAGGTTGCAAAGTATGCCGAAAGCTTGGGTATAATGGGTATCGGTCTGTACGAAACCGCAAAAGACGGTTATTTTGTACATATCGATACAAGAACCACCAACAAATATTTTTGGTATGGGCAATCTCAGCTACCGCGCACCACCTTCGGCGGCGGAAACGCCGTTACAACCAAGGTTAGCTCCGTGAGCGTGGAACTGCCTTGCTTAAAAAAAGGATCGGCAGGAGAGGCTGTTAAGACCTTGCAGATACTGCTGAAAGCAAAAGGTTTTAAGGGCAATGACAAAAAGGTTTTGACTATCGACGGCGTTTTG
>JAZTZF010000046.1:0-11336 GCA_045637325.1 Eubacteriales bacterium
GTAAGCGTCTTCTTGCCGCCCCAGGCGCTAAGTCGGTTTACGGTCTTGATGATATTCTTACTTCTTCTGTTAACGGTTCGGGTTATAACCGAAATTACGGTCTTCTCGGCAGTAACAAGGCTACCGAGGATACAGTAAAACTTTTCCCTCGTGACAGTCAGGTTGTTGTGGATAAAATTGCTTCTATTCTCAAGGATAGCACCGGAAAGAACGTTGAGGTAATGGTATACGGTGACGGTGCATTCAAGGATCCCGTGGGCAAAATTTGGGAGCTTGCCGATCCGGTTGTATCTCCTGCATACACATCCGGTTTGGAAGGACAGCCTAATGAAGTTAAGCTCAAATACCTTGCTGATAATGATTTTAAGCATCTTTCGGGCAAGGAACTCAAGGACGCTATAAGCCAGTATATTCGCAAGAAGGATGGCGATCTTGTTGGTCAAATGGTTTCCCAGGGTACCACACCTCGCAGATTAACAGACCTTATAGGTTCGCTTTGTGACCTTACTTCGGGTAGCGGCGATAAGGGTACTCCTATAGTTTGGATCCAAGGCTACTTCGATAATTACACCGCTTAATTGTACGCTAAAAACGCTTTGTGTAACTACAAAGCGTTTTTTTATGGATACAACATTACCACCCAAAAAACAACGCTGACACCGTTTTTGCGGTGTCAGCTTTATGTTATGGGGTTAAATTATAAGATATCTTGTTATGCAGGTCTCGGGTAAAGTACGTAATATACTTTCTGGATCTTTTCGCCGAATGCAAACTCGAACCAAGATTCATAAGCGGGTTCATATGTTTTTTCGGTTTCTCCGCCTTCTTCGCCTGTGGTTGCATTCTCGGATTCGCTTTCGTCTGCAGAAGCGTCGCTGTTTTCGGTAGAAACGTCACTGCTTTCGGTAGAAGCATCGCTGCTTTCAGTAGAAGTATCACTGCTTTCGTCAGCCGACTCGCTGCTATCGGAGGTGTCGGAACCGTCTTCGCTGCCGTCGTCGGTTGTATTGTCACTGCTTTCGGGAGCTTTTTCTACAAGGTAACCGATCTGGATAAGTATTTCATTTTCGGTAAGACCAAGGCGATCCTTGTTTTCGTCTATGAAAGCTTTAACAGCTTCTTCGACAGCAGTGTTCATTGCCGTTATCATAGAATCGGTATAAACTTTTATTTTTTCTGCAATAAGTGTGTCGACCTTGGCTTGAATTTTAGCAGGTGCATCATACTCCATATATGAATTTAACTTTTCGTTATATTCGGCAGATGCCTGTACTCTTGCTAATTCGTTCTTATATTCGGCGGTTTCTTCAACGTCTTTCAACGCATCCTCTATTGCATCATCGAGATCGTCTTCATATCTTTCTTGAATCTTGTTTTCAACCGTTTCGTCAGAATAATAATCGCTAAAATGCTCGGCGACATATTCATCGGTAAGGGTCTCGTTGACCTTTAACGCTATTTCATCGTCGGTGGCATTGGGGAATTCTTCCTTGAATTGTTTTTTGAGCTTATTAGTGAGCTGAGTTTTTACGGTAGTAGTATAGGAGGCTATTACCTTTTCCTTGGCTGATTCGCGGATCGCGGCACCCTGAGAAGCAGTAACACGTGTGGTAAAACGATCTTTGAACAAAGGGGTCAGTACGAGCTCTTTATAGCTCTCGTCTAGTTTTGTTTTTATGAACTCATCTTTAACCAAGTCTGTAGCTTGTGTAACCAACGCGTTGTAGTCGAATTCAACTGCCGTACCGTTTAGAAGTGCAGGGTAGTATTCATCAACAACAGAGTTCAAAATCTTGATATAATCGGGTTCGTATACGTCAGATTCGACTTCGGTTGTGATCATTTGACCGGGATTGTTGGGATCTTCAATCTCTACTGTTTCTTTATATGTGAACTTGGTAAGCGAAGAAGTGAAGCCCAAAGAGGGGGATACGATAGCATCCTGATTCTGCTTTATGTCATTGTCCCACTTTTTGGGATTTTCGCCTTTTAACGTGTAGGTGATAAAGCAGTTGCCGATGTGATTGGGGTCAACGACATATTTATCGTTAAGTCTTTCTACCTGACCGTCGTCAGTAAGAACATAATTTTCATTTTCGATACCGTATGTGAGAAGATTCATTAACTGAGCATCGGTGTTGATCTCGGTAAGAATCTCCATGACTTTGGTAAGCTCGTTGTCAGGAACGTATTTCGAAACACAGAAGATATTATCAATGGTGGTTTCGTTTGTCGCTACAGGCGGGGAGAAGAGACTGTAGGAATATTTGTAGCCGCTTTCGGAAAGTCGAGCGTTTATTGTATCAATATTGCCGCTTTCGATACGAACGGCATAGCGAGCGTCATCAGATTCTTCGCCCTCTGCAAGGCTGTCACCGAGATATCCGAGAGTTTGGTATCTCGCAAGCATAGCGAAGAAATTCTTAAACTTTTCGTTATCATAAGATTTCACTACCACTCCGCTGTTAACAAGAGCCGGGAAACCGGAGTTGGAAAGGAACTGAAGCTCTGCAGGTTCCATAGCGTTCTTAAGAGGAACAACATCAGGCTCATTCTCTTTGATGGTTTTGAGATAATCCTGTAAGTCTTCAACAGATTTAAGGGTGTTTGCATCAAAGTTGTATTTTTCGAGCAATTCCGAATCAAAGGCAAGATATGTATATTCACCTATAGCGTTGTTTACGGGAACACCGTAGGTTTTATTTGCAACCTTTGCGGCGGTAAACAGGGTGCTGTGAATATTCGATTTAAGCGCCTTTGCTTCGCCCGAAAGCGGGGTATCGAGGGCAGTAAGCTGTCCGTTTGTAGCAAGGTTATAATAGTTGTCATAACCTCTGACTAAGAAAATATCAAGTTTGGGTTGCTTAAGAGGGATATCCTTACCGTCTGCAAGAAGATCAAGTATACGGTCGCCCGTCATAACTTCTTCAACAGCTCCTGCGCTTTCG
This sequence comes from Eubacteriales bacterium, assembly GCA_045637325.1. GTDB lineage: Bacteria > Bacillota > Clostridia > Oscillospirales > CAG-382 > Coliplasma. Next base: position 2,949 of record JAZTZF010000046.1, read on the forward strand.
TCTGCAACGGAGGAATTATTTTTGCTGTTTTTCTTCTCGGTCTGATACGCTTCCATTTCGGCAAACTTATCTTCAATAAGCTTGTCGTATTCGGATTCTGTAACCATTTCGAGTTTGAGTATAACGCCTTTACGGTAGAACAAAATACGGTTGAGTGCTAATTCAACCTGGTTAATAGCCTCGTCGGTAGTACTTTCATCGACGATTGTGTAGAGTGTATATACGCTTGCTTCTGTTTCTGTAAAGTCAGCCTCTTGTTGGCAGGATGCAAACATAGGGGCAAGTAAGAGAAGCGATAGCAGAATACATAAGATGCCTTTCTTCATTAGGCGTTCCTCCTATAAATCTGTAATTATACATGATGCTATTATACATCGTCGGTTCAATTATGTCAAGGTGGTATTGTAATTTATACTACAAGAATATATATATTTATACTATATTATTATTTAATAAACATTATATGATTGTTTTTGCTCTTGAAAAGTGGAAAAATATGGTTTATAATCATCAAACGAGGTGATAAATCATGACCGAACGTAAACTGCGCAAAACTCTTTTGGATTCGATCCCGATCGAAACCGACCGATTGATGCTCAGATACATAGAGCGAGACGATGCACGTGATATGTACGAATATGCATCTCTGCCCGAGGTGTGCGAATATCTTTTGTGGAGTCCGCATATAAATATCGCCGCTACGGAAGGGTATATTGAGTTTTTGCAAAAACGGTACCTAAGAGGCTTGTACGGCGATTGGGCTGTAGTTCATAAAGAAAACGGAAAAATGATCGGAACCTGCGGTTTTGCGGCAGTCGACACGTCGACAAAATCTTGCGAGATCGGCTATGTGCTCTCTCCAAAATATAGAGGAAAAGGGTATATGACCGAAGCGGTCAAAGCGGTTTTGGAGCTGTCTTTTGAACAACTCGGTCTTTTAACGGCAAATTTGCGTATCATCACGGAAAATATTCCGTCAATAAGGCTTGCAGAGCGGGTTGGCTTTAATCTCGATCGTGTAGGACACTCCGAAATGGAAATAAAAGGAATAATGCGCGATATTGCGCATTACAGTATGTCCAAAGATGAATACGAAATAAAAAAAGAAGCGGTATAACTCCGCTTCGTTTTTTTTGTAGCTATTTTTAGAATTGAGCTTATATAGCTCTGGTAACCTTGCCGCTTCTAAGGCAGCGGGAGCAAACATAAACGTGCTTTACGGTACCGTTGAGATTAGCCTTGACTCTTCTGATGTTGGGCTTCCAACTTCTGTTGGTTTTTCTGTGCGAGTGAGAAACGTTGCAACCGAATGTAACGCCCTTTCCGCAAACTGAACACTTTGCCATCTATTCCACCTCCACAAGATTTTACGTAAAAATTCGAACACCTTAATATATAACACATTTTTGAGTTTGTCAAGTCTTTTTTTGATATTTCGCTAAATAAGTCGAATTATGGGCAAAATTACGCGCGAAAATAAATTATTTGTGATTATATGCTGTTTGCGAGCTTTGCAATATCGCCCGCGCCCATTATCAAAAGCAAATCGCCTTCCTGCAACTGTTGTTTAAGAAACACTTTTATTTCGTCAAAGGTTTCAAAATATTTTGCATTATTAATTTTGCTCGCAAGAAGTTCCGAAGAAACTTCATCGCCGCAAGCCTCGCGCGCTGCATAGAGTGGGCAGAGAATAAGCATATCGGCATCGTCAAATGAAGTTTGAAATTCGTCGAACAGGTCATGCAGTCTCGAGTAGTTGTGCGGCTGGAAAACACATATTACACGACCGCGCGCGATGCCTTTTGCGGCAGAAAGAGTAACTTTGATCTCGTCGGGATGGTGTGCATAGTCATCATACACATCCGCACCGCAAAAACTGCCTTTATATTCAAAACGCCTGCCGACACCGGCAAAACTTACAATTCCCTTTACGATATCTTCTTTTCTGATGTTGATAAGATCGCATGCGGCTACCGCAGCAAGCGCGTTTGAAATGTTATGCTCACCGGGGGCAGATAACTTCAGAGAGATAAAGAACTCTCCTTTTTTATAAACGTCAAACGATGCAAAACCGTTGATGATTTTTACATTCTCGGCATAGTAATCGGCATCTTCGTTGCCGACTGCGCTGAATGTTATATTTTTGCCTATATGATCCTTAGCGGCTATAATACAGTTCTCCCAATCGAGGTTGTAAATTGCGTATCCGTTTTCGCCGCCGTTGTTCATATATTGAGTAAACGAATCGCGCATGTGCTCTATACCACTGAAATAATCGGTATGGTCCAACGAAACGTTAAGTACAATGGCTATCCTAGGGAAGAAAGATAGGAAACTGTCTTTGTATTCACATGCTTCGAAAACAAAGTTATCATCATGCCCGATTCTATATGTAGAACCGACGTCGCGCATAACCGCTCCGACAACGACCGTAGGGTCACAACCGACGGCGTTAAGGAGTATGTGCCCCAACATACCGCTTGTAGTAGATTTACCGTGCGTACCTGCAACGGCAATCGAATTGGTATAGAGATTTGCCAAAGCGCCCAACACCTCTGCGCGCGAGTACAACTTCTTGTTTGATTTAAGTACCTCTTGCATGATCGGGTGATCGTTACCGAATGCCGCGGAATAGATAATTGCTCCGCAATTGTCTAATTGAGAAGGCTCAAATTCGTCATAAACGTTTATGCCGACCTTTTGCAGTTTGTCGGTTACGTCGCCCAAAGTACGGTCATAACCCGAAACAGAATATCCCTTTTCTGCAAGAATCATGGCAATGGCAGACATGCTGATGCCGCCGATGCCGAGAAAGTATAGACCGGAATTCAGATCAAGATCGCTTATTTTCAAAATAAAACACCTGCCAAATCGATTATAACTAATGTATTATAACACTTTTGTTCAATAAAATAAAGAGGAAATTCCGCACTGTTAAAATATTATTCAATATGCACATTGCATAGACGTTGCATTTGTGTATAATGTTATACTAGAATAATATGATTCTGCAAATGACTATAAATTTTATTTGCAAAATAAATGGGACGGTAAAAATGATAAGGGAAGATTTAAGAAATATTGCAATTATTGCCCACGTCGATCACGGCAAGACAACGCTTGTTGATGAGATGCTTAAGCAGGGCGGCGTGTTCCGTGATAATCAGGTTACCGAAGACCGTGTTATGGATAATAACGCACTTGAACGCGAGCGCGGTATAACGATTCTTGCAAAAAATACGGCGATACATTATAAAGGGGTAAAGATCAACGTTATCGACACCCCGGGTCACGCCGATTTCGGCGGCGAAGTAGAACGTATTTTGAAAATGGTAAACGGTGTTATACTTCTTGTCGATGCGGCGGAAGGACCGATGCCCCAGACTCGTTTCGTTCTGCAACGCGCCCTTGAACTTAATCATAAGGTAATAGTTGTTGTTAATAAAATAGACCGTGCGGATGCGCGTATCGAAGAAGTTATGGACGAGGTTCTCGAGCTTCTGTTTGATCTCGATGCAAGCGATGAACAGCTCGAAAGCCCGACTCTCTTTTGCTCGGGAAGAGCCGGCACTGCATCAATTTCTCCGTTTGAGCAGGGAACCGACCTTCAACCCCTTTTTGATACCATACTCTCTCATATACCTGCGCCCGAGGGCGATCCCGAAGGCGAACTTCAGCTTTTGGTTTCGTCTATCGACTATAATGAATATGTGGGCAGAATCGGTATCGGCAGAATCGAGCGTGGTACCATAAAACAGGGGCAGGAAGTTCTTATAACCAATTATCACTCCGATGTAGCACCTAAGAAGACAAGGATCGTTTCTTTGTATCAGATAGACGGACTTAACCGTGTGCCTGTACAAAGCGCTACAATGGGAGATATTGTATGTTTCTCGGGTGCGGAGGATATTACCATAGGTGATACGATAACGTCGCTCGCATCTCCCGAACCGCTTGAGTTTGTCAAGGTCGGTGAGCCTACAATGGAAATGACCTTCTCGGTAAATGATTCGCCGTTTGCAGGAAAAGAAGGTAAATTTGTTACCACACGTCAACTGCGCGACAGACTTTTTAAGGAACTTTTGAAAGACGTTTCGCTTCGCGTGAGCGAGGGTGATACCACGGATTGTTTTAACGTAGCGGGCAGAGGGGAAATGCATCTTTCGATTCTTATCGAGAATATGCGCCGCGAAGGATTTGAACTTTGCTGTTCGACACCGCGCGTACTGTATAAAGAGATAGACGGCGTAAAGTGCGGACCTTACGAACTTGTCTCAGCAGACGTGCCTAACGATTATGTCGGAACGGTTGTAGAAGAACTCGGCAGACGTAAAGGTGAGCTTCTGCAAATGAACCCCAACGGCAACGGAACGCGCATGCGTATCGAATATTCAATTCCTGCACGTTGCCTTCTCGGATATCGCAGTATGTTTATGTCCGCTACCCGCGGCGAGGGCATACTTAACACAATATTCGAGGATTATAAGCCGTTCAAGGGAGAAATACAGATACGCTTTACAGGCTCGCTTATTGCAAGCGAAGACGGCGAAACAACGTCGTACGGCTGTTATAACTCCCAAGAAAGAGGAAATCTCTTCGTGGGTCCCGGCATGAACGTATACGAGGGAATGGTAGTTGGTATCAATCCCAAAGCCGAGGATATTGCCATCAATCCCTGTAAAAGGAAGCAGTTGACTGCTATACGTTCCGCAGGCGCGGACGAGAAGCTTATTCTTACACCTCCTATCATAATGTCGCTTGAGGAGGCAATAGAGTTTATTGCCGATGATGAGCTTATCGAGGTTACTCCTAAATCAATTCGTATACGCAAACGTATTCTTAATAAAGAATTACGTATGAAAGCCGAAAGCAAGGCGAGAAAAGCCGCTGCCGCAAAATAATAAGTAAATAGCACAAAGGAGCCATTGCGGGTATAACCGTAACAGCTCCTTTTGTTTTTGTGTCTTTTTGATTCTTGGACGTGGTGGGATTTATTTATCTTCGTTTACTTTTGCCGAAAGAATGCAGTTGACCTGTGCGCCGATAAACATAATATACATGCATATATATAACCAAAGCAGCAGTACAATAATGGCGGTTAGACTGCCGTAGACGTTCGCATAATTAGAAAAATTATCTACAAAGAAGGAGAAAAGTATCGAAAAAGAAACCCATCCGGCACTTGTAATTACCGCACCCGGAATCTGATCGATAAATTTAAGCTCTCCGCACGGAAGCGACTTGTAAAGAATCGAAAAGAAAAGAATAAGAATAATAAAACCGAGAATGAATCTGAGCGAGGATATAATATACACAAGACCTTTCAAATCCGGCAAAAGCGAATAAAGCAGATCATTAAGACTGTCGCCGAACACCATCAGCAACAAGGCGCCGATCAACATGATTATAAATGAAATTGTGTAAAATATCGCAAGCAAACGGATAAGGAAGTAATTACGCTCTTCTTTAATTTGATAAACCGAGTTCAACCCGCCGATTATAGAGAAAATTCCGCGCGATGCAGACCAAAGCAAGACAACCGCCGATGCGATTGTCAAAGAAAATCTGCCGTCGTCGACTATTTCGTCAATGTAAATTTCGAAAAAGGAACTGACTGCACCGGGCGCAAATTCATTGGCGATGGCAGAGATCGATTCTACGGGCGAGCCGAGCTGACGTATAAGCGAAAGTATAAGCATTACAAGCGGTATCAAAGACAAAAACATAAAGAACGCCGTCTGCGCCGAATAAGCGCCGATTCTGCTTGCTGTTGCTTTTCGTGAAAAATATTGAATGTTTTTGAATAGTCTTTTCAAGATGTCTGCTCCGTTCATTAAGTATATCTTGCAATTGACTTGTAAAAACTGTTGTGCTATAATCTGTAAAAAAGTAAAAAACGAGGTGTTGCAATGAACAATTTCGAGAGCAATCTGTCGGTGCAGGAACTGACAGATAAATGGGATGAATATACCTCACCTGCGCGTTTTGCAGGAAGCGACGATACCATGGACCTGATTTTTGTTGCAAAACGCAAAAATGATAAAGTACATCTTGTGCGGAGATCTCGCCTAAGCAGAGAACCGTTTTCTCCGATATTCCGCGGTAGAATAAAAAAGACCGAGCAGGGAAGTAAAATAGTTGGAATTTTCACAAAATCCTTGTTAGATTATTTCTCGGTTGGTATTATAGTTGCGTTATTGTTCTATATCCGTGCAGGAATAATAGAACGCGGCGATTCATTGAATGCAATCAACACGTTGCTTGTTTGCGCTATAATCGGTGGTATTTTGCTGTTATATAATACACGTGCAGCAAAACGAAGATATGCCGATTTTATCACCCGTATCACAGGCGGAGAAAGTGATTATTTTCTTACAAAAAAAGAAATTAAGCAACGTGAGAATGATAGTCGATCCGAATAAAGGTCTCTTTGAAAGGCGTTTTGTCGGTTTATTAAAAGAATATGCGATATCGGTCACGCCTGATTTTTGTGCTCGTACTCACTTGGGCGTCGGTAAAAATTCTATAGGAATCTATACCGACTATTTTCTACTCTCGGTGTTGTAGAGTGTGCAATCGAGTCTTTTTGATCATTTAATGTCACTTATATATTATATCATAAGTGGCGAAAAATTTCAATTATTTCGCGAATATTTACTTGAAAGGTAATGGGAGATCTGTTATTATATAGTTAAAGAATAAATTCTGGAGGATTGTTATGAACAAGGTTATAACCATCGGACGTCAATTTGCTTCGTTTGGATCGGATATAGGCGCCGTATTGTCCGAGCTTACGGGTATTCCGTGCTATGATCGAGAAGCACTTGTGAAAATTGCGGCAGAAAACGGGATACCTGCGGAAACATTCGAAAAAGCAGATGAACAAGCGACTTCTAGTTTCCTCTATTCGCTTGCTATGTCCAGTTATGGCACCAATATTCCGCATTACGGTATGAATGATCAAATTCTTACCGATCGTGTTTTTAACATACAATCTGCAGAAATGAGGAAAATTGCAGCAAAAGGCGATTGTATATTTATAGGGCGTTGTGCCGATGATGTATTGTTAGAGTGCGAAGGATTGTTGAAAATTTTTATACACGCACCGTTAGAATATCGCGTTGCCGCCTTGGCGGAAAAATACGAAATGGATAAAAGCGCCGCGACAAAGATGATTTCCAAAAAAGATAAAAAAAGAGCCTCGTATTATAATTTTTATACCGGCAAGGGATGGGGCGACCCGAAAAACTATCATCTAAATATAGACAGCAGTTTGCTTGGGGTACATGGCACCGCGAAGATGATAAAATGCCTAATGGACGAATATTACAAATGAGTTTTTTCATTGACCGTCGGTTTGCCGACGGTCTTTTTCTTATGAAAAAAGCAAGGCTTTCGTTTTGAAAACCTTGCTTAATCTTTTTTGTAATAAATTAGTGAACGATAACCTTTTCGGTGTCCTTATCGAAGATATGGATACGAGAGGTATCAACAGCGATCTGGATGGTATCGCCAGCCTTAGCGGTAGACTGAGAAGAAACTCTGGAAACAAGAGTGGTTTCTTCGCCTATGCCGAGGTAGAGGTATATTTCAGCGCCCATAAGTTCGGTGAAGTCAACCTTAGCTTCGATAATAGTGTCCTTGAATTTTTCCATGTAAACGGGTTCGTCATGGAGCAATTCGGGACGCAAACCGGCAATAACTTCTTTGCCAATGTAATCAGCGAGGTTGGTATCTTCGAACTTTTCTTTTTCGAGTTTGAACTTAACGTTCTCGAATTCAAGATAGCAATCTTCTTCGCCCTTAGCTTGGGTGATCTTTGCGTTGACAAAGTTCATTTGAGGAGTGCCGATGAAGCCTGCAACGAAGATGTTGCAAGGGTAGTCATAGAGGTTCTGAGGAGTGTCAACCTGCTGGATGATACCGTCCTTCATAACAACGATACGAGTAGCCATGGTCATAGCTTCGACCTGGTCGTGAGTAACGTAAATGAAGGTGGTCTGGAGCTTGGTGTGGAGCTTTGTAAGCTCGGTTCTCATGGTAGCACGAAGCTTTGCGTCGAGGTTGGAAAGAGGTTCGACAAGAAGGAATACCTTAGGCTCACGAACTATAGCACGACCGAGCGCAACACGCTGCTTCTGACCGCCGGACAAAGCCTTGGGCTTTCTGTCAAGAAGGTGAGTAATATCAAGAATTCTAGCAGCTTCCTCAACGCGGCGCTTGATTTCTTCTTTTCTAACTTTACGAAGCTTAAGACCGAATGCCATATTGTCGTAAACGGACATATGGGGATAAAGTGCATAGTTGTGGAAAACCATCGCCATATCTCTATGCTTACGCGCAACATCGTTAACTCTCTTGTTATCGATGAAAAGTCCACCTTCGGTA
>JAZTZF010000047.1:0-4888 GCA_045637325.1 Eubacteriales bacterium
GAAACATATAAAATAAGTGTAACTGTAAGACGAACGTTAGGGGCAGATATTAATGCTTCCTGCGGGCAGTTACGCGCAAACGACAAAGAAAAATAATTATATAATAATCATACAAAGGAGGAGCGGCAATGAAATACGGCGGAAAGACCGATGTTGGTCAAAAACGGACAAACAATCAGGACAGCTATGCCGTTTTCTCTAAAGAAGGATATTTTTGCGCCATAGTTTGCGACGGCATGGGCGGTGCAAAGGGAGGTAACATTGCAAGCGGTCTTGCTGTAAAGACCTTTGCATCGGTTATCAAAAAAGCCTTTTCGGCGCAAAACGCTGATGATTTCAGCGAATCTGCGATACGCCTTCTTTTAAAAAGCGCAGTTGACGAAGCAAACACTGCGATTTATGAAAAATCCATCTCTGATCCCGAATTGGAGGGTATGGGAACCACAATTGTTGCAACGTTGGTTTGCCTTTGCGGAACATTTGCCGTTAATGTAGGCGACAGCCGTATTTACAGGCAGTACGACGGCAACATTAGGCAGGTTTCCAAGGACCACTCGTTTGTTCAATATCTGCTCGAAAAGGGCGAGATTAACGCGCAGGAGGCGGCAACGCACCCTAACAGAAATATTATTCTGCGCGCGCTCGGTGTAAACGAGCACGTCGAGGGCGATTACTACAGGATCGACAGATATGACAGAATATTGCTTTGTACCGACGGATTGACTAACCATGTAAAAGACGAAAGAATCGGTGAGATAATTTCGGGTATGTATACGGCAAAGCAGCCTTCTTACAAGGTTAGGGTAGAAAAACTTATTGACGAAGCAAATGCAGGCGGAGGCCTTGATAATATAACAGCAGTATTATTCGGCGGAGAGTGATATTATTTAGTAATACGCCGATCGTACGAAAGGAAAACCAACATGGACAAATACGAAGGATTTGTAGGTAAAGTTCTGGACGGCAGATATAAAATTCTCGAGCTGGTCGGAATGGGCGGCATGGCTTGTGTTCTGAAAGCACAGGACCTTGTTATGAACCGTATCGTTGCCATTAAGATCCTAAACGATGAATACAACGGAAACGAGCAAGCCGAGGCAAGATTTATTGATGAATCAAAAGCGGTTGCTATGCTTTCCAACAAATATATCGTAAGTGTTTACGACGTTGCCATATATCCCGATATCAAGTACATCGTTATGGAATACCTTGACGGTATCACGCTTAGAGAATATCTTGACAACAAGGGTTCTATTTCATGGAAAGAAGCGTGCGTTTATATTTCCCAGATACTTCGCGCTTTGGAGCACGCTCACAGTAAAGGTATAATCCACAGAGATATCAAGCCGCAAAACGTAATTTTGATGAAAAACGGCGACATAAAAGTTACCGATTTCGGCATTGCCAAGCTCCCTAACTCGGTAACCGAGCAGAAGGACGAGAAGGCTGTCGGAACCGTTTATTACATCTCGCCCGAACAGGCATGCGGAAAAGAGACCGATTATTATTCAGATATTTATTCGGTCGGTATCATGTTCTACGAGGCTGTCACCGGTACGCTTCCCTTCACCGCCGAAACTCCGATGGAGGTTGCGATGATGCAGGTTAACGATGACCCCGTGCATCCTCGCGATATAGTGCTTGACGTACCTGTAGGTGTTTCGCAGATTATTCTTAAGGCAATGGAAAAATCGCCGTCTGACAGATTTCAGTCTGCTCACACAATGGTCAAAGCAATAGAGTGGGTTATCAGAAACCCCGACGTTATTTTTGCCATGAATTCCAATGCCGCAGATGAGGCTGTCGGAAACAGCAGTGTCGTTTCTATTGATATGATCGCCACCTCGGAAATAGAGCCTTACGACGAAAACGATTTATCCGAATCGATTGCTCCCAAGAAAACCAAAGAAAAGAAGCGCAAGGACGGCAATTCCGGCAGCAAGGACACAACTGATGGCGATGACAAAAAGAAAAAACGCAAAACGAGCAAATCCATGTTCCCGATCATTGCCGGCATTTCCTTGGCGTTTTTGATCGTTGCGATTTTACTCGGTGTGTTCGTGTTGGTTGACGTTTTTAAATCTTTCACTTCAAATGAAAATGACGTCGAAGCGGAATATCCCGATCTTACCAATCTTCTTTACAGTGAGGATTTGAAAAACAAGCTTTTAAACGGTGAATACGGCGCAAAGTATATTATCGACGAGATCGTTTACGACAGCCGTGATGATTTGGAAAACAACCTTATCATCTCCACCGAGCCCGAAGCAGGACATCTTAGCAAACCCGGAGAGGACGGAAAACTGCATTTTTCCAGAATCACGGTTAACCGCTCCGAGAAAGTCATTCTCCCCTATCTGCAAGGTTATCCCAAGACCACGGCAAAAACAATGCTCGAAAATCTCGGATTGAAGTATGAGTTCGAAGCTACCGGCAATTCCGAAAACATATACATGCAAAACGAGCAGGTAATCAACACATATCCGGTTGAAGGTACAGAGCTGAAGGTGGGCGATACAGTAACGGTTTATATTTATCAAAAGCCCGAATCCAAAAGTACTGCAAAAATGCCGAATCTTATAGGCATGACCGAGTCGGATGCTCGTAAATTTGCAGAGACCTATTCGCGCTATACGGTTAAGTTTGAATACGTTGTAACCCCGGACGGTGACGACAGAGTTATTAAACAAAGTATTCCTGCCGGAAAAGTGAGCCCCAGAGGAACACTTGTTACCATCCAGATTGGTATACCGCCGCAGGGAATGCCCGATTTCACAGATCTTACGACTTCTCAAGCTGCTGATATGTTGGCAGGTGCGACACCCGATCAGGAAATTACCGTTAATTATATTTATTACGTCGCAACATTCGATACCAGACCGTATATCGAGGATGCTATCGATGAAAGCGAAGGCAATATTGATAACTTTGTAGACGCACTGTCTAAATTCGACTGTGTCGAGACCAACGAATTTGATGGCGGTTACGTTGTGTATCAGAGTATTCCTGTTGACACCCCCATAACCGAAGATATAACAGAAATCGATTTGATTATTATTAAATACGTCTCCGAATTGCCCGATGATGACGATCCCGAAAACGACGTTTCGTCCGATGTTACGGACGAAAATCCCGACGGCGACGAGCCCAAGGCAAACAACGATACGGAGGAAAATACTTGAGTATTGTTGAAAAAGAAGGTTTAGTCCTTTCGGGTAAAAACGGCAGGTACACGGTTGAATCGCAAGGAGAGTTATACGTTTGCCGTTCGGGCACGAGAGTACGCAAAAACGACGGCAAAATTCTTGCCGGCGACAGAGTAGTTTTTAGGGATAACGGCGATGGAAACGGGTTTATCACTTCCCTGTTGCCGAGGAAAAACTTTTTGGTTCGGCCGCCTGTTGCAAACATTGATCTGCTTGCAATGGTGGTTGCGCCGAAGAATCCTGCGCCGTATCTCTACAACATCGACCTCCTCACGGTAATCGCCGAAAAGAACGGAATAGAGTGCGCTGTAATAATTTCAAAAAGCGATTTGGCTGATTGTGCGGAAATACTCGATATTTATCGTAAAACACCGTTTAAGGTAATTGTAACAAGCTCTGAGGACGGATACGGCATTGACGAAGTAAAGTCGCTTCTCGACGGTAAAATATGCGTTCTTTGCGGAGCTTCGGGTGTTGGCAAATCCACCCTTATTAACTCGCTTTATCCCTTTCTTGATTTGGAGACCGGCGAGCTTTCCGAAAAGATCGCGCGCGGAAAAAACACAACACGCACGACCGAGCTGTTTCCCCTCGGAAACGGTACCTATCTTGCAGACACGCCCGGTTTTACCGCTGTAAATACCGAACTCTATTGTGCTATCACGCACAAGGAGTTGGATTCCTTGTTCCCCGATTTCAAAAAGTGTGTTAACAATTGCAGATATAACGATTGCACACACACGAAAGAGGACGAATGCGGAATTGCCGAGGCGGTAACCAAAGGCGAGGTTTCTCTTTCCCGCCACGAGAGTTATAAAAAACTATACTTCGAGCTGAAAAGCATCGACAGATATAAGTAATTTTGGAGGATTCCTATGTTTATCGGATATTATTCGATTGCCAACGGCGTAACGCTGTTTGGACTGATTTCATCGATCACCGCATGTTTTCTTGCGGCCAACGGCAATATTAAATTCGCCGTTTATATGCTGTTTCTCGCTGGTCTGTGCGATATTTTTGATGGCAGGATTGCACGTGCAACACAAAACCGTACTCCGAAGCAGGAATATTACGGTGTTCAGCTTGACAGCCTTTGCGACGTTATAAGTTTTGGTGTAACCCCCTGTTTTATTGCTTTTTCGTTTGGGTTTAAGGGTTGGTTGGACGTATTGATCTATGGCATATTTATTATTTGCGGTGCTATCCGTCTTGCCTATTTTAATATGCTTGCCAATTTCAAACCACAAAACAAGAATAAGTTCTACCGCGGTGTTCCTATTCCCGTATCAACAATTGTTATTACAGTGTTGTTCCTTCTTACAACCTTTATCAAGGCATCTGTTACGGTTTGGTTTTTCAGAATCGCACTTTTAGCTCTTGCCATCAGCTATATACTAAACATCAAAATCAGAAAACCGAATTTGAAGCAAGGCGGTATTATCCTCCTGGCGGAAATAATTCTTCTGCTGATTCTCGTGATCGCAGGCGATTGCAAAGCACCCGAAATAATTGCGGCTGTTGCATAACATCTTTAATTCAAACGACAAAAAGAGTTGTCACTGAAGTGGCAACTCTTTTTTTACATCCTAAATAAGCATAAAAAAAGAGCTGTAAAACAGCTCTTTTAATATTATTCGTAATCTACAAACAAGAGAGGATTTACGGTTTCGCCGTCAACGCGT
>JAZTZF010000048.1:0-1694 GCA_045637325.1 Eubacteriales bacterium
TAACCACCAAGTTTTTATTTTTTTAGTAAGTACTGTATTTGTGATAATAGAAATGCTTGCTCCTACATTTGAACTGATGAGAATAATCGGCAAGTAACCGGTAATATTTATTCCGCCGAACTGCGAATGCATATAAACCCCGAGGACATTCAGCATATTTATTGACACAAGCGATATCGCATTAACGATCATCATGGTTTTGGCCTTGATATCTTGCTTTGCAAAAAAGCATAATGGTATCAGCGACACAAGCAATACAGGCATAAATATGAACGGCCCATAGTTGTTTGCCATAGTAGCCGATAGAATGGCGTCGGCATCGCCCCTCATAACACCTATCACAATTACAAAAGCAAAACACGCCGCAAGCGAGGCCCATTTTACCCACGTTTTATTTGCGGTTTTCTTCTGTGCTACATCGGGTGCTGCGTCGGCAATCAGTTTGGGGTCAATTCGCCCCATAGCTTGCAGTAAATCTGTATTCGTCATAGGTCAAAACCCTCCTTTTTCAAAAATTGCGCTAACTTCTTTCGGGTACGAAGCAAATGCATAGTTACATTGCTTTCTTTCATTGAAAAATCTTTTGCGATCTCTGCTATTGGACTCATATAGAAATACCGACGGACAAAAAGATTCCGCGTCCGTTGCGGCAACGAGAATATAAAGCGGTTCAGCGCGTCAGAGAGCGCAACACTCTCGCCAATATCTGAGTCGTTGTTATGATCAGGAATACACTCCGATAATTCATCAAGGACATGCGGCACTTGTCCGCCGCGTTTCTTTGCGTGTTGCCCTTTGTAAACGTCAATTGCAAGCTGACGGCTGATCGTGCCGACATACGGTTTTAGAGGTTCAGGACGTTGCGGAGGTATTGTATTCCACGTTTTCAAGTATGTATCGTTTACCACTTCCTTTGCGTCTTCATCATTTTCAAGGATCTGATACGCGATATAATGGCAATACCGTCCGTATTTCTTTTCGGTCTCCGATATAGCAGTTTCAGAGCGCGCCCAATATAATTCGACGATCTGCTTATCTTCCATTGCTTCACACTCCTTTCAGGCAGTCAAAATGCCTTTCACACTAATAAACGAAAAAATTGGTGCTTGCACCACTCTGTGATTGAAAGTTTTCAAGCTTTTTTCTGTTTTCTTTTGGTAATGCAAATCCGATTTTGTTACAACCAGTATAACATAGTTTCAAAAAACGCAGATACCCAGACAGGTATCTGCGTTTTTTGGCAGGTGTGGACTTAATATATAATAGAATGAAATGGCCTTATATTACAAGATCATCTGAGGTAATGTAGCTAGCTTATCCATTTCGTACCATCTTAGCCAATTCGTCCGAATTTCCTTCCTATGGAGCGCGGCTAACTGTTTGATGCCTTTTCGTTCGTGTTCATCTGCCTCGATTGTGAAAACATGGGCTTTCTTTTGGATCACTTTGTAATCAGGGCAGTAGTTTGCCGTCTTTATATAGGAAAACCGATTCTTCTGAATATCCAGGATCAAAACCGGGCGGAGGCATCGATTAGTAAATCGATCATAGATACTTGGTTGCAAGAAGATAAGGTTGCCGTCGTCACTGACTGAAAAACTAACGCAAAAGTTGAATCCGTCAGCGACATTGAAAACCAGTTCCGGATTTTCTTTGTTGCGGAGTATAGCTAAAAAACCCAGATAGTTCAACAT
>JAZTZF010000049.1:0-1574 GCA_045637325.1 Eubacteriales bacterium
TGCGGTAATATCCGAAACCGAAGATGCCGAGAGAATTTTGTTATTATCGTCGGTGAGAATGATATTAGAGTACTTGCCCATCATTTCGGCATAAATGAATTTGCGCTTGATATATCCCATTTCATCGGCGGAATCGAAAACAAAACGGATTATACGCTCGTTATCAACCCACTCCGCCGCAACAAACCTGCCATTTTGCAGATGCTTGCGGTAAAGCATGCATGTTGGGGTAGGAGTGTCGGGGCGCGCCACCGATTCCTCGGTTATTGCAAGTATGGGGCGCGGTGCCGATGCCGAAATAACAAAGTTCCCGCGCTTTCCGTCGTGGTATATCTGAAAATAAAAGCAGGTTTGCGAGCTTTGGTGTATCTTTTCTATCCTTGCTCCTGCCCATTGATTAAGTTCGTGCGCAACTGCGGCGCAAAAAAGACCGTCAAATGCCATATTCTGTTTCTCTTGTGAATTGATAAATGTCGCAAGGTGCGAATTTGCCTACCGTTTCCGCAAGCATCGGGAGCACTATACGCTCGGTTGCGTAGTGGGTGGCGCAGATAAGGTTCAAACCCAATTCCTTGCAGTCCAACATGTGGTTGTGCATAACCTCGCCTGTAACAAAGGTATCTGCGCCTGCCGAAATGCATGCGCTTATTTCATCCTTGCCGCTGCCCGAAACGACTGCAACACGCTTTACTTTTTCGCTCGATTTTACCAAGCTAAGCTCGCTTTTGTCGATTTCAAGCGCATCGGCAACGGTTTTCGCAAAATTTTCAAATGTCTGCTCGTCTACCTCTCCGATCCTGCCGTAGGGGATAAACGACTCGGCGTTTTTCAAACCGAGAGCGCCTGCCAGCACGTCGTTCACGCCGTTTTCGACAATATCAAGCCGTGTATGAAACGAAATTACGGCAATACCGTTTTTAATGCATTCGATAACGCGTTTTCCTACGCTGTCGTTAGCAGAAACCGCATCCAACGGCTTGAATACAAGCGGATGATGGGTGACGATGACGTTGCAACCCGATTCTTTTGCCGCTTTAATAGCCGTGCTCGTGCAATCGAGCGCGCAAAGCACGCGAGTAACCTTCGCGTCCTTGTCGGGCAATACGTCAATTCCGTCGTTGTCCCACGGCTCGGATAGATCGTTCGGTATCAGTTTATCTAATTCTTTCGCAAATTTTTCGATAGTCAAATTTGTCACTCCGTATATTATTTGTCGTTTAGAATGCTTTCTAAGTCTGTGTAGTCGATTATTTCAAGTTTACAATTGCCGGGGACATACAACTGCATAGAGAAGATCATATTTGAACCACTGGTTTTTTTGAGCAAAGGATAACCAAATTCCACATTGGTATCTATAGGAGTGCCAAGTCCGATTAGGTTAAATCCTTTTTGAATATCTTGCCAATGTTCAGAAGAAGTTCCGGGTGTTAGGTCGGTTTTAATGGGTGTTTCGCCTTTTGTGTAGTCATATAGATAATCGTGTGTGGTTTGTCCCCAATGTACTTTTACACTAACGCCGCCTACATAATACAATTGTCTAAAAGTGTTATTTTCATCACATCCCTATATATCAA
>JAZTZF010000050.1:0-12001 GCA_045637325.1 Eubacteriales bacterium
CTTATACTTAGAATACTCTGTATTTGCCGTAACCCTGCCGTAATATGTAAAAACCAAATCCGTTATACCTGCAAATCTCTAATTCTCGCGGCGAGGAGTTAACAAATCTGTCCCGCTCTCATCGCGATCCTAAAAAGATATGCACATATGTTTTTGGGTTTTCCACATGTTTAGACACAGCCGTTCCACCTGTAAAAAACCGTCGATTAATTGAAAATAAATGCTTGTCCGCCCTTTCCACAAATCCACTCAGACTACTATTACTAATAATACTATTAAATACTATAAATAAATAGTTTCTTGTGTTCTTTCGTCGAAAAGTGTAATCGGTTTTTTATCAAGACTGGAGCTCTAAAATAATGCTTTGTATCTCTCTTTCGAAGTTAGGCTCGTTTTTCATTTTGCGCTCTATAAATCCGATAGAGTTGATAACCGTTGTATGGTCTTTTTTGTTAAACAGCTTTGCTATAGAGTTCTGAGAGAGATTGGTGGTCTTGCGTATAAGATATATCGCAAGATGCCTTGCGGCAATTATCTCTGCGTTTCTGCGTGCGCTCTTCATTTCGTCGCGTTTAACGCCGTAACGCTTCTCGGCAAACTCAAACACCCTGTCTATAACCGATTCCTCGCTTTTTGCATTCGCAAAAAATTCGTTCAAAACATCGGTCGCAACATAATAGTTGCATACCTCACCGGTAATAAGCGTGTGTGCTTTCAGTTTTTTAAGCGCGCCCTCTATCTGACGGATGTTTGTAGTAATGTTCTTTGCGAGATAATAAAGTATCTCAAGATCAAGATCATACCCAAAATCCATCGCCTTGCGCTTGAAAATAGCAACACGCAGTTCCAGATCGGGCGGCTGAATGTCTGCAACGAGCCCCATTACAAAACGGCTCTTAAGCCTGTCCTCGAGGTTGTTGATATCCTTCGGCGCACAGTCGGATGCAAGTATTATCTGCTTGTTCATCTTAAACAGCGTGTCGAAGGTATGGAAAAATTCCTCCTGAACCGACATCTTACCTGCTATAAACTGAATATCGTCAACAAGCAAAACGTCTACGTTTCTGTATTTTTCCCTGAACACCATCGGCTTTTTAAGCGAAAGCGACTCGATAAGCTCGTTTGTAAATTCCTCGCCGGTAACATATAGTATGTTGTACTCGGGATGATTTTTTCTGATCTGGTTTACAATAGAGAACAGCAGGTGCGTTTTTCCCAGCCCCGAAGGACCATAGAGGAACAAAGGGTTATTAAGCTCTGCAGGGTGGTTTGCTACCGCCAATGCCGCCGACTGCGCAAGCTGATTTGACTTGCCTACTACAAAGTTCTCAAAAGTGTACTCGGGATTAAAACGGGTTTTGTATGCCGAATCGACCTTTTCCTCAAACTCGGGCATAAGCTCTGCTTCTTCTTCATCCGTGATCAGCCTAAGATCGGTATTAAGCCCGATTATTTCCGAAAATTTTGCTTTTAATATATCGTAATACTGTGCTTCGACAAAAGATTTTTTGTTTTGCGGCAAAGAAACGGTAATACTCGTTCCGTCCAATGCGACGACACGCATAGGCTCGAACCAAAGCCGTACCGTCGGCGCCGAATATAATTTTTTTAATTCGTCTAAGACAAATTCTTTTATTTGTTTATACTCATTATCAGTCATTTTATACCTCATGCGGCATATAAGATATATGCTCTTTTTAAGCAGTAACAAAATTAAGTATATATATAATCGGTTAATTATACCACACAAATTTATAAAAGTAAACCCTTTTAATACATATTTATTACGTATATAATATATATATAATTCTATTTATATTGCTTTTCCCCATGATTTTAGACAAAAACACAAGAAAAACGGACACGCGAATGCTCAAAAGTACTTGACAAAAGTAAAAATCGGATATATAATGTATTGCTATTACTCTGCGGTGCCACAGCTGCAGGGTTCAAAGAATAATAATTGGTTACGTACTTTATTGGAGGTGTAATACCATGCTTAGAACATATCAGCCTAAGAAAAGACACAGAAAGGCAGAACACGGTTTCAGAAAGAGAATGGCAACCGCAAACGGCAGAAAGGTTCTCAAGAGAAGACGTGCAAAGGGCAGAGCAAGACTCAGCTATTAATTTTCAGACCTATTTATCCCAAGCGAGGTTTTTGTTATGGAAAAAACACGCAGGATACAAACTTTGAAGGAAAATCACCTGTTCGGTCGTGCATACAGAAAGGGCAGGTGTTTTTCCGGCAAGTATGTTGCACTGTATGTACTAAAAAACAGCCGCGACAAAGACCAAAATAAGTTAGGAATAACCGTATCCAAAAGCCGCGGTAACGCTGTTAAAAGAAACAGAACAAAGCGTATTATCCGCGAGGCTTATCGAGTGTTTCATCCGTTTATAAAAGAAGGGAATATTATCGTCATTGTCGCGCGTCAGCCTTGTGTGGATGCTCACGTTTCCGTGGTCGTAAGCGAGCTCGAGGCTTTATTGTCTAAGGCGGCACTTTTATAAACATTTTGTTTTTCAAAAAAAGGGTAGAAAATCGGCATTTTTTGCCGTTTTCGGCTTGTTTTTTTATTGTAACAAAAAAAGAGTGAATACGAAATGAAAAAGATCTTTATAAAGTTGATACGGTTCTATCAAAAGAATATTTCTCCGTACAAGCCCAAAAGCTGTCGTTTTCAGCCGACCTGCTCGGCATATGCCATCGAAGCTATCGAAACACACGGCGCGATCTATGGGCTTTTGCTTGCGTTATACCGTATTTTGCGGTGTAACCCTTTTAATAAGAACTGCGGGTATGACCCCGTACCGGAGAAAAAACAAAAACTAAGGTGATCTAATGACTTTTATTTACAACATTTTTTCTTATTTGTTAAAAGGCTGCCTTTATATTTCGGGCAACAACTATATCATTGCACTTTTGTTTTTCGCTCTTGCCATGGAAATTGTTTTGTTGCCGCTTTCGATAAAGCAACAAAAATCGCAGATCCAAATGGCAAAAATCAAGCCGAAGGAAATGGCGATCCGCGAAAAATATAGGGGACGTAACGACCGCGCAACACAGCAAAAAATGACAATGGAAATACAGGAAATGTACCAGCAAAACGGCTACAACCAGTTTTCCGGCTGTCTGCCTTTGCTTATCCAGCTTCCTATAATTCTTATCCTTTTCACGATCGTGCGCCAGCCTATATCCTATGCATCAAACATCACAAAAGAAGACCCCGATTTTATCAAAAATAATGCTGCTGCCGCCGTTGAATATTATCAGGCGGAAAAAGAAGCATTAATTAAGGAAAATTTCGAATCTGCTGCCGAATATAACGAATATGTAAAGACCATAGAAGCATATCAGAAAGAACTCGGCGGTGTTGAGGTAAAAAATGAGGAAGCACCCGAAGGCGCTCTTACCGTCTATAAATTCGGCGATAACGTAAACCTCAAATATGCCGAAATGGCACTTTCCAACGTTTTGATAAACGGAAAAGAGGACCTCGAAAGCCTTGGCGATAAGGTTGACCCCTCGATTTTTGACGTTTATGAAGAAAAGGGATTTTCTAAACACGCAGATAAGCTCCCCGAGTACCGTATCGGCAGTCTTAATTTGCTTAACAAGCCCGATTTCGGCCGTAATATATGGCTTATAATAATCCCCGTGCTTGTTTTCCTTACCTCTTTCTTCTCTACCAAGATTACAAGAAAAGTCTCGGGTTCGGCAACCCAGACCGATGCAAACGGCAACCCCGTAGGCGGCGGTTTGTTTATGGAAGTCGGTATGCCGCTTATTTCGGCAATATTCGCATACAGCTTTTCTGCCGCAATCGGCGCATACTGGGTATGGCGTACTCTTATTAACGTGCTCAAGACGGTCATCCTTGCAAAAGCAATGCCTGTTCCTGTAGTAACACAGGAGGATATTGCCGCCGCAAAGAAGGAATTAAAGTCTAAACAGAAGAAAAAGAAGGTTATTACTATCGAAGTAGACGAGGATGACAACAGCTTCGACGAAATGATAGTAAACAAAGGAACCAAGACCCGTACTGTAGATCCTGCTGCACGTACACCCAGACGTATAGAAATGCTTACAGCCGACGAAGAAGATGAAGAATCCACGCAGGAAGAAGAGTCGGACGAAAGCGCAGACAACTGATTTTAGCTAATCGAAAGGCAAAAAATATGATAAAACAAACCGTTAAAACGGCAAAAACCATAGAACTTGCGGTTGAATCCGCCTGCGCAGAGCTCGGCGTATCACGCGAGGAGGTAGAGTACGAGGTTTTGGAGGAACCCAAGAAGGGCATCCTCGGCATCGGCGCAGCGGATGCAAAGGTATCCGTAACTATCAAAATGACTCCCGCTATCAGAGCCTATGAGTTTATAGAGAATATAATCAAAAATATGGGGCTCGATGCAAGCGTAGAAATCGTATCGCAGGATAAAGATGGCGTTAACGTTGCTATCAACGGCGAGCATCTGGGCATCCTTATCGGCAGAAGAGGCGACGTTCTCGACTCCCTGCAGTATCTTGCCACCCTTGCCGCAAACCTCGAAAAGAGCGGCTTCTACCGCGTCACAGTCGACGTTCAGGGCTACCGCGAGAAGCGTTCCGAAACTTTGCGCGGTGTTGCAAGACGTATGAGCGAAAAGGTACTTAAGTACAAAAAGAGCTTCGCACTCGAACCGATGAACGCCTACGAACGCCGCATAATCCATGCAGAATGCCAGAATATCGCAGGCGTAACAACACGCTCTATCGGTGAGGGAGCCGACAGAAAGATAATCATCTCTCCCGAAAAGAAGTAATAAAAAAACAAAAAAAGAGCAAGAGTAAAAGGATAATTCCTTATATTCTTGCTCTTGTTTTTTATTGTTTATTGACAATGCTGTAAATAGTATATATAATGTAACCAAATTAACAAGTATAGGAGAATATAACAATGAAGAAAGTATTTAGCCTCGTTATTGCTTGTATAATGCTGTTGAGCACGTTAACCGGTTGTGCAGATACGGATTCAAATGAAAAAGCTGCCGAAAATTCCTTGGTTACAGAAAACGGCAACGGTGCAGAAAATAACCCCAAGCCCGAGACTTCCGACGGTGGCGAAAGCTCTGACGCTATGTATACCGTTACCGAAGAGGAATGGAACGCGGCGTTTGACCCGTACAGATTTTTAAATGTAACTGTTAAAACTACGGAAGTAGAACCTGTAGGCATTGGTTCCTATGAGTATGAACATTATTATAAAAAAACAGACGGCGAAAATTTTATGAAGTACAGCGCTTCGTCGGACAGATATACCTACGAATATGTGGCGGATAACATAGTTTACGAGTTGTCTATTGAAGGTGAAACGCGTAATTTGGAAAAACGCAATTCCTACCACGATAAATTTACTTGTGACAAAGATTCGGCTGTGAATAACGCAAATAGCCTTTTTAGTTCTTATCATCCGCGTGAGCTTAAGGAAGCATATTCTTCGGCGACATATAATTCGTCAGAAAAAATGTATACCGTTAAAGGTATAAAAAATTCGGATTGTGAATTATACTTCAAAAACGGTTATTTGGTAAAAATTGTAGCAGATTACGGAATGGGTTTATCAATATTTTATGAGCTTTTTGATTACGGTTCCACTTCTTTTGAAATTCCGGGTGTAGAATCCGAACCCAATGATGAAGAAACCTGGATGTATGAAACAACTTATGAATTTGCAGATACCACGGAATACGGCGAAGAAAATCTGCGTTTGATAAAATACATTTCGCAAATGTATGCCACCAGCGGTTACTTTGAAGAGGATAACGAAGTTAATTTCAACCGAGAAATGGATAAATTAAAAGGATATGAAATAAAGGAAATCACTCTAGCTCGAGATTCCCTTGGATCCCCGATGGACCCGGAAATTAACGTTCAGGTTATTACCGAAGGTGATGGAGAAAAATATTGCCTTTTTAAGATTGTTTTGGTAAAAGACGGTGAAGAAGATTATAATCAAAGAATGATTTTCAAAAAAAATGACGAATCTTTTGCGGAATTGCGTTCTGTGTTGAATATTCCCGAAAACGATTGGTCTCTATTTTGCCTTTCCAAACAGCAAATTATGGACATGGGCAACGAAGAAAGCGGACGTGTTTTGCAAGAATACTTAACAATGATAGCAAAATCTTCTTATGAATCAGGATCGCCACAGCCGAAACAGAAGTATGATAAGTTCGTTCTTCTTGAACAAGAACTTAATGCAGAAAAAATCGTAACAAGAGTTCCGTGTCGTTGCACAGAAAACAATAATTAACAAGGAAAACAAAAAAGAGCAAGAGTAAAAGGATAATTCCTTATATTCTTGCTCTTGTTTTTTATTCTGTCGATATGTCAACTGCGTTGACTCGATATGAGAAAAATCCCTCGTTTGCGAAGCAAACATATCGCGCCGCAGGCATATCGAGTTGCGTCAGCAACATATCGAAAATCCCGTAAAGGGATTTATCTCGATGCGTGTTCTCCGCGAAGGAGAACACGCACAGAATCAAAGTGCTGCGTTGATTATGGTAGCAAAATCGGGAGCCTTGAGAGAAGCGCCGCCGATAAGACCGCCGTCAACGTTTTCTTTCGAAAGGAGTTCGTCGCAGTTCTTTGCGTTCATCGAACCACCGTACTGAATAGTGGTTGCTTTTGCAACGCAATCGCAGTAAAGACCAGCAACAACGTTACGAATAATACCGCAAACCTCGTCTGCCTGATCGGAAGTAGCGGTCTTGCCGGTACCGATAGCCCAAACAGGCTCGTAAGCAATGATGATATTCTTCATCTGCTCTGCGGTAACGCCCATAAGTGCGATCTTGGTCTGCATAGCAACGATCTCGCCGGTGATGCCCTGCTCGCGCTCCTCAAGAAGCTCGCCTACGCAGAGAATAACCTTAAGACCTGCCTCAAGTGCGGCAAGAACGCGCTTGTTAACCGTAACGTCGGTCTCGCCGAAGTACTGTCTGCGTTCGCTGTGGCCGATAATAACGTACTTAACACCGCATGCAACGAGCATATCGGCAGAAATTTCGCCGGTATAAGCACCGCTCTTTTCCCAGTGGCAGTTTTCTGCGCCGATCTCGATAGCACTGCCTGCAGCAGCCTTAACAGCGGCGTCGATATCAACGTAGGGTACGCATGCGATAATACCGCAACCCGACGTGTCCTTGCCTGCAAGCTCTGCCTTGATAGCCTCGATAAGCTCAACAGCCTCGGCAGGAGTCTTGTTCATCTTCCAGTTGCCGGCAATAATAGCTTTTCTGAATTCCTTGTTCATATTTAATTAATCCTTTGTAAATATTTAATTAATAAATTCAACTAAAATCCAAGCGAAATGCCTGTTGTTTTGGTTTAGAGAATTAGCGATCGGTCATTGCGGCAATACCGGGAAGTTCCTTGCCTTCGAGATATTCAAGCGAAGCACCGCCGCCGGTAGAGATGTGGCTCATCTTGTCGCCGAAGCCGAGAGTATTTACAGCAGCCGCAGAGTCGCCGCCGCCGATAATGGTGGTAGCATCGGTTTCTGCAAGTGCCTTAGCAACAGCAATGGTACCCTGTGCAAAGGTGGGGTTCTCGAAAACGCCCATAGGACCGTTCCAAACAACGGTTTTTGCGGTTTTTACCTTGCTTGCAAAGAGCTCGCGGGTCTTAGGACCGATATCAAGGCTCTGCATGTCTGCAGGGATCTCGTCAGCCGAAACGGGAGTAGCGTCAACGGGAGCATCGATAGGATTGGGGAAGTCCTTGGTGATCATGCAGTCGATGGGAAGAATGATCTCAACGCCCTTTTCCTTAGCGCGTGCAAGCATTTCCTTGCAGTAATCGATCTTTTCGTCGTCAACGAGCGAGGTACCAACCTCTTTGCCCATAGCCTTGAGGAAGGTATAAGCCATACCGCCGCCGATGATAAGAGCATCTGCCTTGGTAAGAAGATTTTCGATAACAGCGAGCTTGTCTGCAACCTTAGCACCGCCGAGAATGGTAACGAAAGGTCTTACGGGGTTGTTAACGGCATCGCCGAGGAACTTTATTTCTTTTGCCATAAGGAAGCCGTTTGCAGATTCTTCAACGTAGGAAGCAACACCAACGGTAGAGCAGTGAGCTCTGTGTGCGGCACCGAAAGCATCGTTTACGAAAACGTCGCAAAGAGATGCCAATTCCTTGGAGAAGCATTCGCCGTTTTTGGTTTCTTCTGCGCGGTATCTGGTGTTCTGAAGAAGAACAACGTCGCCGTTTTCCATTGCGGCAACAGCCTTTTTGGCATTTTCGCCTACTACGCAGTCGTCAGCGGCAAAAACAACGTCTCTCTCCAACTTTTCGGCAAGACGAACCGCAACGGGAGCAAGCGAGAATTCGGGCTTAGGCTCACCCTTGGGCTTGCCGAGGTGCGAGCAAAGAATAACCTTTGCGCCCTGATCAAGCAGAAATTCGATAGTGGGGAGTGCGGCAACGATACGGTTTTCGTCGGTGATCACGCCGTTCTTAAGCGGAACGTTGAAATCGCAACGAACAAGCACGCGTTTGCCGGTGACCTTGAGGTCTTCAACGGATTTTTTTGCGTTCATTTGAGTTTTCTCCTCTTTTTATAGAAATTTATTAATATTTTCAAATATCTTTCCAACCATTGATTATACACCAACAATCCCTCTAAATCAAGGGTTTTGGCAATTTTTTACTCTTCTAATTAAAATTACGGCTGCAGTAGGACTCAAATGCCTCTCTTGCGTATCGTATCGAGTTTGCAAGCCCCGATCCGATATCGAGATAATCGACGATCGCGGCGGTGGTTGCCAGCCGAATTTCGGTAATACCGCTGCCGTAAACGGTTGCAAAATCAACAGTTGCGCTGTCTACAATGGTCTGCAACATCAGAGTCTCGTTGTTTGTATTAAGATAAAATCCTACGTGGTGGTTAACAAAAGCCTTGGGGATAGTGCTGTTTCCGCTGGCGCAGATGGCAGAGATCACTGCCGAAACAAACCTTTTGTCCGCCTCGCTGTCATCATCTACCGTCTTGGGCACCGAGAATACTCTAGCGTCGCTTCCTACCAGACAGTTGTAGCCGTTTTGTTGCTCGTTGTATTTGGGGATGGGAAGTATACCAAAATTACTGCCCTTGTCGGTACCGTCGCGCAGTGTGTAAAAATAATCAAGCTTATTGCAGAAAAACGCCAATCTGCCGTTTTGGAATGCGTTTGATGCAGGATTGCCCGAGGAAGGGAATTTACCTCTGGAATTGTAGCTGTTCATCAAATCGCTCGCAATAGCGGTGATATTGTCGACTTCCATAGAAAGCCCGACGCTGTTTTTATAGGTGTTATCCATCAGCTTGTTACCGCATCCCGACCACATAACCAACGGATAGGTGCCCTCAAGATGATAAGCACCGAACGCAAATATATCGTTATTAAGGTCTGCGGTCACCTTGTCATACACCTTGGGTGCCGATGCACGCGCTATCTCGTTAAAAGCATCCCACGTCCATTTGCCTTGCAACACAAGGCTTTCGGGGTCTGCCGAGGTTACAAGATCGCGGTTATAAAAATATACGTAGGCGTCCTCATAGAACATCGCCGTCGGGTCTGCAAGCAGATAAAGAGTGCTGTTGGTTGCCAGTGATTTTGCGTATTTTTCGTCGAAAAGGGGAGTTTCGACAGTAAAATCGGGCAGAGTGTTCATATCGGTCAGCAGACCTGCAGTGTATAGGCCGACCGTCGTTTTTCCCGATAGCGCAAGCAAATCGCCGTAGCTGATGCCCGAGGTAATAGCCGCTTTCAACTCGGATGCGACCTTGTTTTCGTCTACCTCTATTACTTCGACCTTGGCATTGTATTTCGAGCGCAGAAAATCATCTCTGTCGGCAAAAACCTTGTTAATTGCGGCAGAATTGGTTTCCTCGGCATAAAAAGCGCCTTTGCTGTTTGTAATAATAGTAAAGGTTCTCTGCTCGGAGGGGTTGCCTTCGCCCGAATTTAGGTCGGGCAGCTCGCTTTCGAGCTTGTCGTAAATATCCACCGATTCTTCCTCCGAGGAGCTCGACGGCTCGATATATTCGACGTTCTCACAGCCGACGGCGAGAAACGTAAAAATCAACGCCGCAAGCAGTGCAAAAATTCTTTTTTTCAAAGTTCATTCTCCGTTCATTGTTTCACGTGGAATATTTTCGGCAGTGTTTCACGTGAAACGTTTAATTAATAGGCTTCAAAAGTGTAGGCTCGTTGTCATCACCGATCGAGATTATTTCAAAATAGGGGAGCGCCCCGTTCTCGAATTTCAATTCATTGGCGTACTCTGCGGGAATCTCGGCTTTTGCACCGCAGTTAAGCAATACCGTTATTCTGCCGTTTTCGTTGCGATACAAAGGAAAACCGACGAAAACACTCTTTTCGCTGTTCTTTATATATTCGTTTGCCGATCTGTTATAAAAACCGTGTCTTGCTTCGTAGGAATACTTTTCTGACTTGTTCGCCATAACAGCGGCATCCGAAACTATCTGTTTGTAGCGTGTAAGGTTGATATTGGATATATTTCCGCCCGCGGCTATGCTTGTTTTTAGCATGCGCTGTGTAAGCAGGTCGGGATATCTGGTTGCAGGGCGTATAAACGAAACCAAACGATCGGTGCCGCAAAGCGTGTTAAATATCGGCTCTGTCGAGAATTCTGCGCAGGGAAGTGCCGCACTTATCGCTTCGCAGACAAGCTCGTAGTGTGCCGAACCCTTTGCCGCATCGGCTATTCTTGCCGTAATATTCTCTGCCGTGTCGGCTTCGGGCGCGCAGCCTGTCAGCTCGCAGAGGTAGTCCGTCGTCTCTTTTCCTATAGCTGACTGACCGATATAAATACAGGGCAGTTTTTTCTCGGACATATATTCGCCTATGGCTTGCGAGGCAAAATAGCATATCTCGCGTATCATTGCACGGCTGTCGGGTTCGGGCTCGGAGTCGAACGACACTATCCTGCCGTCACCGTCGCGCTTATAAATCTTGCGGAATACGGTGCAGTCAAGTCCGCCTCTCTCGCGCCGACGGTTGCAAAACAGCGCCGCCAGCTCGTAAGTATCCATAAGTATTCCCAACAGTGGCGAATACTTCTCGCGCAATGTCAGCACCGAGGATGCCTCTTTTGCTAACCCAAGCTGGTCTATCTCGGTAAAAATGCATTTCTCTGCAACTCGTATTACACTTTCCTCAAAAGTGGTCGAAACAAGGTTTCCTCGCGCGTCAATGTCCAATAAAACGGACAACGCCAACCTGTCGCAACCGTTATCGAGGTTGCAGACGTCGTTTACAATAGTATCGGGGAGCATGTTCACCGTCGAAAATCCGTTGTGTACCGCGGCGTGGCGCTTGCCTGCCTCTATATCCATGGGCGAGCCCTCGCACACGTATTCCGAAACATCGCAGATATGAACCCCCAACTGCCACGCGCTGTCTACGTTGCGAGCAAGCGAAATGGCGCATTCTGAGGGCGCGTTTGCGCTCTCGCTGAACGAAAGTATGGTTTTTCCGCGCAGGTCAAGCCGTTTTGATAGGTATGACGACGCCCTTATTTTTGCGGCGACAGCCGCCTGTTCCAAAACGTTCTTCGGAAACGTAGGGGAGGGGTCGAGTTTTGCGGATTCCCGATCATCGGTATTCTTCAGCATTATTATCAGCACCCTTAGTTGTTTTCTTATTATATTATATATCTATTCATCCTAATTTTACTCAACTGATACTGCTCTGTCAAGTTTTAATATGTAAATATTTACCTGTTTGTATTGCAAATAAAAAACCGACGGTCCAGACCGAGGATAAACTCGTTATTTACGTGCTTGAAACAAAAAATAAGATAAAAAACTGCACTTCCTAAAAATCACAGGAGTGCAGTTTTCTATTATATAAGGAATTATAATTTTATTGTATTTTCAATCACTTTCACGAAATTCTTCGACTGCTGTACCTTTGTACAGCGACGCTCGAATTTCGCGAAAAC
>JAZTZF010000051.1:0-3007 GCA_045637325.1 Eubacteriales bacterium
GGATAGTTATAGGTACGGATACGCTCGCTTCTGTCGCCCGTGCCGACCTGAGAACGGCGTTCGCTGGCAACGGCTTGTTCCTTTTCCCTATTATACATATCGGCAAGGCGGCTTTTCATTATCTTTAGTGCCTTGTCCTTGTTCTTTATCTGCGAGCGTTCGTCCTGACAGTCAACCGTGATACCCGTGGGGATATGGATTATCCTTACCGCCGATTCGGTCTTGTTTACGTGCTGGCCGCCTGCGCCTGCCGAGCGGTGACGGGTTATCTCGAGCTCGTCCATATTCAGCTCGAAATCAACGTCCTCTACCTCGGGAAGCACTGCCACCGTTGCGGTAGATGTTTGTATACGGCCCTGTGCCTCGGTTTCGGGCACACGCTGAACGCGGTGCACACCGCTTTCGAACTTAAAACGCGAATAGGCACCCTCGCCCTCAACCATAAACGATACTTCCTTGAAACCGCCGAGCTCGGTTTCGTTCGCGCTAAGCAGTTCCACCTTGAATCCCGACGACTCGGCATACATGGTATACATACGGTAAAGCACTGCCGCGAAAAGCGATGCTTCCTCGCCGCCCGCGCCGCCGCGGATCTCGATAATAACGTTCTTGTCGTCGTTGGGGTCCTTGGGGAGCAGCAATATGCGAAGCTCGTCCATGAGCGGTTCGAGCTTAGAGCGAGATTCGTTCTTCTGTTCTTCCGCCAAAGCGCGAAGCTCGGGATCGTCCTCCATCGAGAGAATCTCCTCGGCATCGGCAATATCGCTTTCCGCCGACTTATATTCGCGGTATTTTTCGACTATGGGAAGGAGGTTCTTATACTCCTTCATATATTTTTTATAACCCTCCATATCGTTCATTATCTCGGGAGAAGAAAGCGATTCTTCGATCTCGAGATATCTTTTTTCAATTTGTGAGAGTTTATCAAGCATAGTTTTACCTCCGAGGTTATATAAATTCACTAAGGAATTAAAGTTTAAGGAGAGAGTGTTTATGAAGCCGGAATACAGCTACGAGGGAAAACTGCTGAAATCCGAAAGAAACCGATATTATACCCAGAGCATCGAAACGATAGAGGATGCAATGGATTCGGGAATAATACTGGAAGGAATAAGCTATCTGTGCGACCACGACCGACATCTGCATGTGAAGATCGGTGAGTTCGAGGGCATTATACCGCACGGTGAATGCGTTTATACCGCCAAAGGGCTGCCCGAAAAGGATATTGCCATAATATCGCGCGTGGGCAAGCCGATCTGTTTTAAGGTGACGGGAATAGAGCGCAACAGCTACGGCGAGCCGAGGGTTATATGCTCACGCCGCGATGCACAGCGCGACTGCATGCGCGAAAAGATAAGCAGTCTTTGCACGGGCGATGTTATCGAGGCACGCATTACGCGTCTTGACCCGTTCGGAGCGTTTTGCGATATCGGTTGCGGCATTATTTCTTTATTGCCGATAGACTGCATGTCGGTATCGAGAATATCGCACCCGCGCGACAGATTCCGCAACGGTCAGGTGATAAAAGCGGTTGTAAAAAACACCGCAGACGAGTTTGGGCGCGTTACACTTACCCATCGCGAACTGCTTGGCACGTGGGAAGAAAACGCCGCCAAGTTCACATCCGGACAGACCGCCGCGGGAATAGTGCGTTCTATCGAGGATTACGGCGTATTTGTAGAGCTTGCGCCCAACCTTGCAGGGCTTGCCGAATGCCGCCCCGACGTGCAGGTGGGGCAGAGTGCGGCAGTGTTTATAAAAAACATTATCCCCGACAGAATGAAGGTAAAGCTTGCGATAATCGACTGCAGCGAGCGCGAAAACGCTATCCCCGACTATGAATACCCCGACGTCGACCACATCGACCGTTGGAAATATTCACCCGACGGGTGCGAAAAGCTTATAGAAAGCGTATTTACAGAGGATTAGTACATAAAATCGAATTCTATATCGTATATAGAAACGGTGTCGCCCTCTTGTATACCTGCATCCTCGAGCGCTTTTATCACGCCCTTGTCGCGCAGTACACGCTGGAAGAACTGCAGTGATTCGTAATCGTCAAAATTGATATCGTTGCAAAGTCTGATAAGCCATTCGCCGGTAACAATGTATACGCCGTCTACCACCTCGACGGACACCGACATATCGGTTTCCTTGGGTGTTTCGACATATTCTTCTTCGTAGTAGGTCATGGGCGGAAGTGTTGAGAGTTTTGCCAAAACGGCTTTCATAAGCTCGGGAACGCCCTCGCTTAATCCGCCCGAAATAAGAAACAGCTCGCACCCCTGCTCTTCGGCGTATTTTTGTACGCGTTCGAGGTGCTCTTCGGAATATCCGAGATCGATCTTATTTGCAACAAGTATTTGCGGCCTCGAGGCAAGCTCGGGGCTGTATTTTTTTAGTTCATCATTTATTTTCAATATATCCTCAAGCGGATCCTCGCGCTCGGATGCCGAGATATCGAAAACGTGCAGAATAAGGCGGCATCTGTCTATATGGCGGAGAAAATCGTGCCCGAGTCCCAAACCCTCCGACGCGCCCTCGATAAGTCCGGGGATATCTGCCATTACAAAGCTCTTTTCGTAAATGGTGACAACACCCAAATTGGGCGCAAGGGTGGTAAAATGATAGTTTGCGATCTTCGGCCGTGCGGCGGTCACCTCGGAAAGGAGAGTTGATTTACCCACATTCGGAAACCCGACCAGACCGACATCGGCAAGCATCTTCAGCTCGAGCGTAATATTGCGCTCGGCACCCTTTGTACCGCTTTTTGCAAAACGCGGCACCTGTCGTGTCGGTGTGGCAAAATGAACGTTGCCCCATCCGCCTCTGCCGCCCTTTGCGGCAACATAGGGTAATCCGTCGGACATATCGTGGATAACAAGTCCGCTTTCGGGATCTCTTAGTATTGTTCCGGGAGGTACGGGGATAACAAGATCCTCTGCGCTTTTGCCGTAAAACTTCTTTGCCATACCGTCGCCGCCGTTTGCGGCTACGAACTTTCGGC
>JAZTZF010000052.1:0-3116 GCA_045637325.1 Eubacteriales bacterium
TATGCCCTGCGGGGCGTGAAGGGATTTATATCATATCGAATTTACCTTTAGGTAAATATATCGATTTTTCCGTCAGGAAAAAATATCGCATTGCGGAGCAATATATCGACAAAAAACAACTACCCGAAAAAGAGAAACGAAAACTCTTTTTCGGGTAGTTTTGTCTTATTCGGTTACAAGCAGGGGATTTGTGTGCAAAATTCCGATTTCTTTATTGAAAACTGTCCTTAGCACCCCTGCTCATTTGCAAGTGCTTTTTTGTGTGTTGGTAAGTTATACTATAAAGTGCAACGGCTTAAAAATAAAAATGCTTTTCCCCTCGGCGAAATACCACCTTACTTCTTCACTATTCTCTTTTATCTTTTCACTGGAAACGACAATTTTAGAGAAGAGAGAAGAACGAAGAGATAAAAGAGAAAAGAACAAAAAGAAACGACAATCTTCTGTCGAAAATTGTCGTTTCTTTTTGGCAGGGATGGCTGGAATCGAACCAGCGAGGTGCCAGAGTCAAAGTCTGGTGCCTTAACCGCTTGGCTACATCCCTGTATTGCGGTATTCTGAAACATACCTTGGGAATTATACTCCGAAAAACAGGATTTGTCAACCGCTTTTGAAAATAAAACCCTTTTAATAGGAAATATACTTGCAAAGACGGAACAAACGGTGTATAATTTATTAATAGATGATAAATAAAAACATTTAGTATCTCGGGGGTAAAGGATGAAACGATTTTTTTCGATAGCGATGGTTGTGATTCTATTGCTTCTGTCTGCTCCTCTTTCGGCATCTGCCGCAAAGACAAAAACCGCATACCAAACTATTTTTGAAGGTATGATGGCGTGTGAAGATACAATCGATATTACTGCCTATAAAATTTCGGTTAATGAAATTCGGGATTTGATGGAATCTGTTTTGAAAAATGAACCCATGCTGTTTTTCTGCGAAGGTTACTATCGTTATTCCTATAGCGGTGATACCGTATATTTTGTAAAACCTAATTATGCTATTGTCGGGACCGAGCTTGACAATGCTTTCCGATTCGTAGAAACCGAGATCGATTATATCCTTTCAACCATTCCAAAAGGCTTGGATGATTACGAAAAAGCACTTTATTTGCACGACTATCTTTGCGTGAATTTCGCCTACGATACAGATTCGAGCGACGGATATGTCTTTGATATATACGAGATGCTTCGTCAGGACGTCTGTGTTTGTATGGGGTATTCGCTTCTCTACGACGAACTTCTCTCGCGCATAGGTATAGAAACGCGTGCCATAGTCAGCCCTCCCGAATCGCTCAATCATATGTGGAACGAGATTCAGCTTGACGGCGTTTGGTATCAGGTCGATGTGACCTGGGACGATCCGCTTTCGGGCGATCCCGCTGCCGACGTATACGGAAAAGCTTCTCATAGAAACTTCTTAAAAAGCGATGCTAACATGTTGGAAAGCCATGACGGCGTTTATACCCCCGAGTATCCCTGTACAAATACCGATTTTGACGCTATCTCTTGGGAATATATCGACAGACCGTTTGGATTTGCAAACGGGGATATGTATATGCTTGACCGCAACGTAATTTCGAGCGTCGATTTCAAAAGCGGAGAGAACGAGCAGATATATACTGTTACAAACAAGCCTTGGTATTCCGACAGCGGTAAATATCTGGGTTATTGTGTTGGATTCGGCTCCTATAAAGATAAGCTCTTTTACAACACCCAAACAGCAATAATGTGCTACGATCCGATAAACGGTTTTGTTCAAACCGTATATGAACCAGACGAATCGAAGGGCATCATAATCGGCATGTATATGAGTGGCAACACCGTTCATTATCTTGCATCTCCCAGCGGAAACAAAGCTGACGGGGTATCCTACACGTATGTTATAAAAGAAAGCGACATTCAAGATAATCATGTTCATACCCCCGGTGCAGAGGCAACCTGTACCGAACCCCAGATTTGCACCGATTGCAAAGCGGAGTTAGTGCCTAAAAAGGGACACACCGAGGGTGCGAAGGCAACCTGTACCGAACCCCAGATTTGCACCGATTGCAAAGCGGAGCTAGTGCCTAAAAAGGGTCACACCGAGGGTGATTGGGTAACCGTAGATGAACCCGAAATCGGCAAGGCTGGTTTGAAAGAACAGCGTTGTACCGAATGCGGTGAACTTCTCGATTCCGAACCTATTCCCGAACTTGAACCCACTCCCGAACCCGATCCGGAACCCGAACCTGATCCGGAACCCACTCCCGAACCCGAACCCGATCCGGAACCCGAATTCGTGCTAGGAGACGTTAACGAAGACGGCGAAGTTAACGCGATTGACTATCTTTATATAAAGCGCTTTTGCTTGAAAACGTATGATTTTTCTGAGGAAGCAAAGGTTTGGGCGGATATAAATAAAGACGGAAGAATCGATGCCATCGACTATATATTAGTTAAAAGAATCACGTTGGGCACATACGCTGCGAAATAACCATGCGAAATAATATACTTGCACTCAACTCATTGTTCGCAGGACTTGCGGACGATAAAATAGAACTTGCGCTAAAGGTATTATCGGCAAAACGGTCCGAATATGCGCGCAATGAAATCCTTGCATCGGCAGGGAGCAGGTTATACCGCTTCGGCCTCGTGCTGTCGGGTACGGTTCAGGTCAGTTTTACCGATATCGACGGCAATCAGGTGATGATGGCGAATGTTACTGCAGGCGAAACTTTCGGAGAATCGCTTTGTTGGCTGAACGTACCCGAAATACCTGTTACCGTAACCGCAAGTACCGACACGTGCGTGCTCTGGCTGTCTCCCGATGTGCTCAAAAGTACCGATTCATCACAAATCGCGCACGAACTGCGAAACCGCTTTGCGTCCATGCTTGCGAAAAAAACGCTTTCGATGAACGATAGGGTGCAAATACTGTCAAAAGGCACGATCCGCGAAAAGATCATAACCTTTCTTTCCCAATGCAGTAATCGTTGCGGCGGCAAGACCTTCACGGTTCCGTTTGACCGCGAAACGTTGGCACTTTATCTTGGCGTTAACCGCGCGGCACTCTCGAGGGAACTTTCTGCAATGCAACGCGACGGAATAATCGAATTCTATAAAAACAGTTTT
>JAZTZF010000053.1:0-5206 GCA_045637325.1 Eubacteriales bacterium
CCTTTGGTGTATTATACCACACTATCTGTCCAATAAAAAGTATTTTGCGAAAAAATCCGCCCGAATTTCTTCGGGCGGAAGTTTTGCATTATAAAGTTAACAATTACTTGTTGTCCTTGATTGCAGCCTGTGCTGCAGCGAGACGTGCGATCGGAACTCTGAAGGGCGAGCAGGAAACGTAGTCGAGACCTATTTCGTTGCAATATTCAACAGAAGTAGGATCACCACCGTGTTCGCCGCAGATGCCAACGTGGAGATTGGGATTTACGGGCTTGCCGAGTTTGATAGTGGTTTCCATAAGTTTGCCTACGCCGACTTTATCGAGTTTTGCAAAGGGATCGTTCTCGAAAATCTTGGTGTCGTAGTAGCAATCGAGGAATTTGCCTGCGTCATCACGCGAGAAACCGTAGGTCATCTGAGTAAGGTCGTTTGTACCGAAGCAGAAGAAGTCTGCATCAGCGGCGATCTCATCAGCGGTAAGAGCGGCTCTGGGTATCTCGATCATAGTGCCGACTTCATACTTAAGCGCGGAATTAGCCGCCTTGATTTCTGCGTCTGCGGTTTCAACAACCAACTTCTTGACAAATTTGAATTCTTTAACATCGCCAACCAACGGAATCATAATTTCGGGTTTTACATTCCAATCGGGATGAGCATTTTGAACGCTAATTGCCGCACGGATAACAGCCTTCGTCTGCATCTTGGCAATTTCGGGATAGGTTACCGCAAGACGGCATCCTCTGTGGCCCATCATCGGGTTAAACTCGTGCAGAGAATCGATAATATTCTTGATCTGCTCAACAGTTTTACCCTGTGCATCTGCAAGCTTCTTAATATCTTCTTCCTCGGTAGGAACAAACTCGTGAAGAGGAGGATCGAGGAAACGGATGGTTACGGGGTTGCCTTCGAGCGCTTCATAAAGCGCTTCGAAGTCGCTCTGCTGCATAGGAAGGATCTTTTCAAGTGCGTTTTCTCTTTCTTCGATGGTGTCGGAGC
This sequence comes from Eubacteriales bacterium, assembly GCA_045637325.1. Lineage (GTDB taxonomy): Bacteria > Bacillota > Clostridia > Oscillospirales > CAG-382 > Coliplasma. The sequence continues at coordinate 997 of JAZTZF010000053.1, forward strand.
AGATCATTTCTCTGAATGCTGCGATTCTGTCGCTTTCGAAGAACATGTGCTCGGTACGGCAAAGGCCTATACCTTCTGCGCCGAGTTCGCGTGCTTTCTTAGCATCGGCAGGGGTGTCGGCATTGGTGCGAACCTTCATGGTGCGGTACTTATCAGCCCACCCCATGATTCTGCCGAATTCGCCTGCGATAGTTGCATCAACGGTGGGAACGATACCGTCATAAATGTTACCGGTAGAACCGTCGAGCGAAATGCAATCGCCTTCTTTATATTCCTTACCGCCGAGAGTGAATTTCTTGTTGGCTTCGTCCATTCTGATATCGCCGCAACCGGATACGCAGCAGGTACCCATACCTCTTGCAACAACTGCTGCGTGCGAGGTCATACCGCCGCGTGCGGTAAGAATACCCTGAGCAGCCTTCATGCCTTCGATATCCTCGGGAGAGGTTTCAAGACGGACAAGAATAACCTTTTCGCCGCGTTCTGCCCACTCTTTTGCATCGTTTGCGGTAAATACTACCTTACCGCAAGCGGCTCCGGGAGAAGCGCCGAGCGCTCTGCCGATAGGAGCAGCTGCCTTAAGTGCTTTTGCATCGAACTGAGGGTGGAGAAGGGTATCGAGGTTACGGGGATCGATCATCTTAACAGCCTGTTTTTCGGTAATCATACCTTCATCAACAAGGTCGCAAGCGATCTTTAACGCTGCCTGAGCGGTTCTCTTACCGTTTCTGGTCTGAAGCATAAACAGCTTCTTATCCTCAATGGTAAATTCCATATCCTGCATATCTCTGTAGTGATTTTCGAGAATACCACAGATATTAACAAACTGATCGTAAACGTCGGGCATTACTTCCTTAAGCTGTTCGATCTTTTGGGGAGTACGAACGCCTGCAACAACGTCTTCACACTGAGCGTTCATAAGGAATTCGCCCATGAGCTTCTTTTCGCCGGTAGCGGGATCACGTGTGAACGCAACGCCGGTACCCGAGGTGTTACCCATGTTACCGAATACCATCATCTGTACGTTAACAGCGGTACCCCAAGAATAGGGAATGTCGTTATCGCGACGGTAGATATTTGCTCTGGGGTTGTCCCAAGAACGGAAAACGGCTTTTATAGCTTCCATTAACTGAACGCGAGGTTCGGAGGGGAAGTCGCTGCCGATTTTTGCCTTATATTCTGCCTTGAACTGATTTGCAAGTTCCTTAAGATCATCGGCAGTAAGGTCAACGTCCTGCGTTACACCCTTTTCTTCTTTCATTTTATCAATGAGTTCTTCGAAGTATTTCTTGCCGACTTCCATTACAACGTCGGAGAACATCTGAATAAATCTTCTGTAGCAGTCCCATGCCCAACGGGGGTTGCCGGACTTGGTAGCCAAAACCTCAACAACTTCTTCATTAAGACCGAGGTTAAGAATAGTATCCATCATACCGGGCATAGATGCTCTTGCACCGGAGCGTACAGATACGAGAAGGGGATTTTCTTTATCACCGAATTTCTTGCCGGCGATAGCTTCCATTTTCTCTATATTTTCAGTGATCTGTTCGACAATTTCGTCGTTAATCACCTTGCCGTCCTCATAATACTGAGTACATGCCTCGGTAGAAATGGTAAACCCCTGAGGAACGGGGAGACCAAGGTTAGTCATCTCGGCCAAGTTAGCGCCCTTGCCGCCGAGAAGTTCTCTCATCGTGCCATTGCCTTCGGAAAAGAGATATACATACTTTTTGGACATTACTAATCCTCCCAAAATTTTATTTTATAACCTATATAATATAAATATTTCCTATATTTGTCAATAGCATTCATAAAATTTGGTTCATTTCGCACACAAAATATTTATAGTGACTTATAATATACATTATCAACATTATACATTCTTGACAAAAACGGCATTTAGGATTAAACTAAAATAAATATGCATATTTGGGAGATTTAACTTTGCGTTTCACTAATGTAAATCCCGGTGAACATCCGGAATATATAATCGTTGGGCTCGGAAACCCCGGCCAGAGATACGAAAACACACGCCATAATATAGGTTTTAAGGTTGTCGATTACATCGATTCCAAAAGCGAGCTGAGTAGATCCTGCAAACGTATGCTGCACTCTTCGCTTTGCGACAAATGTGTGCTTGACGGCTATATAATCTACAACGTAAAACCTCAGACGTTTATGAATAACTCCGGTATGGCGGTTGCCGACGTGCTTAATTATTATAAAATGAGTCCGAAGCAACTTATTGTGATTCACGATGACATAACATTGCCTGCAGGAGAGTTCAGGGTAAAGAACGGCGGCAGTGCAGGCGGTCACAACGGATTGAAATCCATTATCCAGCACATCGGAACCGGCGATTTTGTTCGTATAAGGGTAGGCGTAGGTATAAAACCCGATTATTTTGAAATGTCAAAATATGTTTTATCAAACATAAGTGATCAAGAGTATGCGTTGATAAGTGCAAAATTCGAATGGATCAAAAAGGCGGTTTCAAGCGTATTTAATTACGGGATAGAGCATACATTAAAAGTGTTTAATTTGATCGGCGCCAATAAGGTGGATTGATGAACAGTATTCTTGAACAATTTGCAAAAGACAGCGAATACCGTTCGCTGATCGAAGGCTTTTCGGAAGGACACATACCCTGTGTTGTCAGCGGTATGTGCGATTCCTCGCGCCCATTTTTGGTTGCCGCCATGCTGAAAGACCTCGGCAAAAAGGGTATTGTGGTGGTCCCGGAAGAAAAAGAGGCACATTCGGTTGTCGAGGTATTGCGTCTTTTTTACGACAAGGTATTCTATTATCCTGCACGTGACTTTGTATTTGAAAACGTAACTGCATATTCGCGCGAGTGGGAGCACGAACGTCTTTCCATTCAGAATGCGGTTATAAAAGGTGATTATGATGCGGTAGTTACCGTTCCCGATGCTTTAATGCAGTATGCTATGCCGAGAGAAGTGTTTGAGGAGAACAGTTTTGTTCTTTCCTACGGTGATACGGCAAGTCAAAATGATATTTGCCGCAAACTTGAGGAAATGGGATATACACGCACCGATATTGTCGAGGGTGTCGGGCAGTTTTCTGTCCGAGGCGGTATTATTGATGTATTTTCACCTAATTACTCTTATCCGATAAGGGTGGATTTTTGGGGTGATGAAATCGATCTTATCGGACTTTTTGATGTTGTTTCACAACGCCGTATCGAGAACATGGATGAAGTTTCTGTGATCCCGTGTAATGAGATAATGGCATCGGATGACGCAAAACTGGCGATGCAACGAGAGATAAAAAGCCTTATATCCTCGTTTACGGGTCCCGAAAAAAGACGCCAGGTACTCTATTCCGAGCTTGAATCGCTTGAGCGCGGAAACAAGAACCTATTTGCAGATAAGTATTATTCTTTGATCTATCCAAAAAAAGAGACGTTGCTTGATATGGCAGATGACAAGGTTTGTTTTCTTTTCGGAAACAAACGTGTCGAGGAACGGGCAAAAGGTTTTGCATCTTTAAACGACGGAATAATCGAAACTCTTTCCTCAAACGGGTTGTGTCGGATGAAAAACAGCCGTCCGTATTGCAATGCCGAAGATCTGTTTGCTTCTTTCGGCAGAGCCGCCGTTGCTGTTGATACTTTTCAAAATTCGGGCACTGCCATTAATGCATCGGCAGCATATAATATCGTTACTAAATCAACGTTGCAAATGACCGATAAAACAGATGTTTTTATCGAAGATATCGAGGATTATATTTCGGCATCGCGCAAGGTAATGCTGTTGTGCTCGGGAGAACACGCGGCAAGCAGTATGATAGACATGCTGGGGGATAACGGTATTGCCGCATATCCCTATAACGGAACCCTCTACGATTGCCGTGTTGCGGTTACTAATTGCGATGTGGAGTCTCTCAAACACGGTTTTGAACTACCGAGGAGCGGTTTTGTTTTGTTAACCGATTATATGTCGCTCCGTCCGCGTGAGGAACTTAGAAAAAGGCATCGTTCCGCAAAGGTATCCAAGGGCGAAAAAATCGCCTCTTATGCTGATCTTTCTCCCGGCGATCTCGTTGTTCACGTTAATCACGGAATCGGCAGATACGACGGCATAAAAAACCTTACGTCGCAAGGCGTTTCGCGTGATTTTATAAAAATCGTATATGCAGACGGCGGTATACTTTATGTACCGTGCGATCAGCTGGATATGGTCAGCAA
>JAZTZF010000054.1:0-3667 GCA_045637325.1 Eubacteriales bacterium
TACCTCAACGCAAAAAACACCCGAAGAAAAGTCTGAACCGAACCGTTAAAAACGCACAATGAAAAAAGTAGCCTCCTATGCTATAATTAGAAACCATAGGAGGGAATTTTTATGCCACGCAAACGCCAAAAAACTGTCGAAAGTACGAAAACAAGGATTATTCTTTGTTTTTGATGCTGTTGATCAGAAAAACAAGAAACAAAAACTTTCTGCTATGATAACTTTTTCTTGACATAGAATCGACAATAATATACCATATATAAGACAATAAACAGGAGGTTTGTGATGAAATTCAAAAGACCGTTATGCTTTTTGTTGGTACTATTTATGCTGTTATCTTGCGGTTGCAGTGAGAATGTTGATACCGAAGCATCGTCCGACGAAAGTGCATTAAGCGATGACCTCTCGGAAGAAAGCGAAGCGCCAAAAAAAGCAGAGCCGACCGAGCACACGGCGGCGATAGACCGGCTTCTGTGCGGAACATCCGACAGAACGCAGGGCAGTAAAAATCTGTTGGAAGGACATGCCTACAGCACCACCATTGCCGCATCATCGCAATATCCCGACGAAAAAAATATCCTGACAGACCGAGTTATATCCGAAAAGTTTGAAACGAACAAAACCTGGGCAGGCTACAATTTGAAAACCGACGAGGTCAACACTATTACCTTTGACCTCGGAAGCACAAAAGGCGGATTGCTCGATTTTTCGGTGACGGTGTTGGACTATACCTCTTACGGCATATATGCGCCGTATAAGATAACCGTTTCGGTAGCGGGAGAAGATAAAAATTATACGAAAGTAGGTGCCGCCTACCGTCCCGACGGCGAGCTCTCGCAAAATGCCGCTATGGATTATAAAGTGTTACTTCATAACGCCGCAGAGGCGCGATATATACGTTACGAGATCTCGGGGAAAAGCACGTGGTTGTTCGTTTCCGAAATAACCGCAACAGCCTATGATGCCAGCTATACTGCAGACGAAAAATCGAAATCCGATATTAACGAATATTACGGATACAAAGGCATTCCCGAAATAACAACGCCAAAATATTGGAGCGAAAGCGACAAGAACTACAACAGCGAAATTAATCTTATCAAGTCGAAAAAACCGTATATATCCGCCGGCGAAGCAGTAGAAAAAACCTATCTGACCGAGTGGTATAACGGAACAGACACGCAGAAACTTACCGACGGCATAAAAGCCACAGCGCCCTCCTACGGAGCGGCACAATGGTTTCATACCACTTTGGGATATTCGAGAAGCATAACCTATGATCTATCTAAAACCTCTGCGGTAAAAGGCTTTTCGATAGGGTTACTATACGATACCGACGCAGGTGTCAAGATGCCCACCGAGCTTGCTTTTCTCATCTCTGAAAACGGCATCGATTGGCAGACGCTCTATTACAGTGATTCTATCATGGCAGAAAAAGAACACGAGATAGTGCGTATTAACGAGACTTTTGATAAGGTTTACAAGGCACGCTACGCGCGCATAGATTATTCCACCTTTTCCCACGTATTTATTGATGAAATAACCGTAACCGGAACCAAAAATATATCGGATGCGGCAGCCATTGTCCCCGACAATGGCAACGGCAACGGCGCTTCAAATAATTTCCTCATGCCCGAGGATTTCTTCGGGGTGAACAACATGCTTCTCTCCTACCACTGCAAACTTGACGAAAACAACGTTTCCGACGATAGCGGCCGCGCCGACATAAACGAGTATCTTCCCTATATTGCATATCTTGATGAAGACGGAAACATAAAGGACACCTTTTTTGATTCGGCACTTTATCTACCCTATACCAACATGGTTCACGATGCGCAAAAATCGATTTTCGGCAGAAGTGCCGACGGCTGGCGCAACTATGTGAACGATATGTTCTATCCCGACCGCAACATGAACGCGCTTGAGCAATGTGCCGACAAGGTATACACGGAGTTAGGGGTAACCGACCAAAAAATAAAGGTATTTACCTCTATCCTATACACCTACCCCAAGCTGATGGACGGTTCGAAAAACAATTTCGGAGATATTGACGGCGACGGCAGAAACGAAAACTTTGACAACATCGAAGACCGCAAAAAGGCGATAAAATGGCTGATGGACGAGGAATATCGGCGTTTTTACGAGGGCAACTACAAGCATTTGGACTTCTGCGGATATTATTGGTTTGAGGAATCCATCAGCTACAACGATCCCCACGAAAGAGAGCTTATCCGATTCGCCGTAGATTATGCTCACTCTCTGGGAGTTAAGGTGTTCTGGATCCCATACCGTACCGCCACGGGTATAAACGATTGGGAAAAACTCGGCTTTGACGCTGCCTGCCTCCAACCGAATTATATGTTCAACAAAGACGCAGATGCTTCTGTGCTTTATGATACCGCAAGCAAAGCAAAACAGCTCGGCATGTGTGTAGAGCTTGAGATCGACGGTTCCAACTCGATTACCATGGTACAGAAGTTTGTTCGCTACCTTAACGCAGGTGCGGAAACCGGATATATGAACGCCGTAAAAATGTATTATCAGAACGGTGTCCCCGGTGCTTTCTACAGTGCCTGCTATTCCGAAGATGCATTACTGCGTGCGATTTACGATTATACCTATCTGTTCGCCAAGGAAAAATTCACCCCCATACGGTCCGACAACAACATTATTTCGGAAACGCCGTTGGAGTATAAATACGAGGTGAACACAGAGCTTAATATAAAGCTCGACATATCCAACCTGAATATGTTGATCGGAAATCTTACTGTAACCCTCTCGCCCAAATACGGCGATCTGAAGCTGAATAACGACGGAAGCTTTGTGTATTATCCAGCCGAAGATTACAAGGGCGAAGACCGATTTAAGATAGCCTACGACGCCGGAGACGGCGAGCTTGTTTCTACCGAAATAATAGTAAGGTGCGAATAAAACAGCAGGGAGAAAATTGTTTTCTCCCTGCCTTTTTTAATGTTGTTTGTGATTGCAGTACCCGCGCTTTTGGCTTTCATCTCGTTGTCATGTCGCAAGAGAATTCTTTGCAACAGCAATATTCATCAAATCACGTTCGGATTGAACATCCTGAGGATATGGATATGTTTTTGCGAATTTTTCGAATTGTGTCCGTATTATTTCGGACTTTGCGATGTCTTTCTCAGAAAGCAATGCAAGCGCATACTCTGTGCGAAGTACAGAGGGAAAGTTCTTCATGGCTTTCATAAAGCTCTTTTGCTCTTTGGAAAGCAAAGTCTCAATTACTTCTCGTCGGTTTTCTCCGATCAACTCAACAAACATTCGGTCGCATATCAATAAATTACGATGAAGATCGACCATTCCGCTGTCGATCTCAAGCATATGTTCCATAAGATTGTCAGCCGCTTCAAAGTTTTCCTCATCCATCAATCTGTTGCAAGCGAATACGCCTCTCATTGCTACCATGCTGTTTTTCATTGATTCGTCAGGCGGAACCGCAAACCACTCTTGCGGCATATCTTTAAGGCGAACGCCCTTGGAGGTTTGCTCGACCATCTTCATTTGAACCCAAAAAGCTTCCGCGGCTTCCGAATTTCTTGATAAAGCAAAAGCATTGTAGCCATCGTTATCAACGGTCCCCATTCGCATCGGAACACCGTTCATAATCGCCACCATAAATCCTATTACCGCAAACAAG